>CAJCIJ010000131.1 GCA_903970315.1 Actinomycetota bacterium | reverse complement strand
ATCATCGGCCAGCTGAACCCCCACCAGTAGCTCCGCTGCGGTGACAGCGGCGATCGCGACGTCGTCGGTGTCACCGATCGTCTCCTCGATGAGCGCGGCTGAGCGCTCGGCGGCTATGAGGATCGTGGTGTCGAGGATCAGCCGTTCCAGGGCCTGTCCTCGGTCGTTAGGCTCGCACGCAACTCGTCCAGCTGCTTCGGCCACTGCTCGTCGCGGGGCTGGCTACGAAGAAGCTCCTTCACGGCCTTGCCTGATGTGGCGGTGGTCGGGCCGATGCTCGCAACGACGCGTCCGTGGCGTTCGACCACGAATGTCTGGCCCCCGTGCTCCACTTCGTCCAGAAGCTCTGAGAAATGACGCGCCGCGTCGGTGGCGCTCATCCGCTTCATGGCATCAGATTATCAGATTCCTGCTCGCGCGGTCTCCCAAAAGTGCTCGGCGTCCCTTGACAACGTACGCACGACGTGCGCAGCACCACCTCCTCTGATCCCAGAAACAGCCGCCGCCGTCGTTGCCGCTGAGGGCATGGCATCGTCCCTGGACGTCGTCACCCTCGATGACCGCCTGGCGGCTGCTGCGCGGCGCGAGGGTTTCACTGTGCGCGAGAACGCCAGCGGCTAGTTGTAGAGCGCTCCCGAAGTGGCTCGTCGATTCGTGACCTCGGTCAGTCCGCGAGAAGCCGCTCGAGCTTGTCGAGCTGCTCCAACCAGCCCTGCTCGGCGCCGGCCATCGCCTCGGCGGGCGGCATCGGCTCGAAGAAGGACTGTCGCATGGTGAGCGCGGTGCCCCCGTCGCAGGCCTCAAAAGTCACGTCAATGAGTGTTGCGAAGAGCTCGCCCTGCTCGTCGTTGACCGCCCGGCCGCTCATGACCAGGCGGTGCGGGCGATCCATCCGGTGATACTCGCCACTCATATAGTGGGAGAACTGGGCCTCGGCAGGGATGGAGTCCGGCCACTCCATCGCGAGCCGGTACGTCCCCCCGACGCGAAGGTCCACCTCTGCGGCGGGACACGTGAAGCCGTTGGGCCACCACCATTTCTTGAGTTGGTCCGGGTCTGTGAAGGCGTCAAAGTCTCGCTCCGGCGAGGCCTTAAGGGTGCGCTCGATGATGAGCTGCTTGGTCGGAGTCGCAGTTCGGACGTCCACGGCGCTGCGAGTCTCAGGCATGGGGGTTCTCCTCCGCAATGGTTGATTGGGTTTGGGCGACAAGATGGGTCTCGGGACGGTCGATGCGGTCGGACCATTCGGCGTGCGCGCGACGGAGCCAGTCGTCTGCGGCGCCCTGGCTCGCGACGTGGCGCAGGGGATCAGCCGTTATCGATTGACCCATCGATGAGGTGTTTACCTTCTTGACCGACCCGACGAACGACCCGAAGTTCAGTCCGCGGGTCCAGGAGATACGCAAGACCACAGCTGGCCCGGCCGCGCGCGGTAGAGCCGCGCTTCCCAGCCAAGTTGTCAGGCCTGGGGCGGAGGTATTGCCAGCGCTTCGGTCGAGACCACGCCCAGGTTCTCGCCGGGGGTGAGCCATCCCGGGCTCCAATCAGCCGCGGGTGGATCGGCGCCTGCATCAAACCGGCGCTCGCTCATCAGCCCGGAGGCAAGCTCGTCGGCCTCGGCCCGTCGTTGGCGGCGGAAGTGCTCCAGGACGAGGAAGCTCACGAGCGCCGCGTAGACACACCACACCGAGGTGAACTCCGAGTAGTAGAGGGTCGCCGCGAGCGTTACGCCAACGAGGTTCACCGCGCCGAACCAGCGCAGGTAGCGGCGACTGGAGAGCAGGGCGGCGCCGCAGGTGGCGACCACGTAGGCCGCCCCGACCCCGAATTCAAACAGGCTGTGGTGGGCGATGTGGATGACGTTGGTGACGTATGCGATGCAGTGGGCGTGTTCGACGGCGTAGACCGGGTACTGGGTCACCGTCCACAGCAGATACCCGCCCACACCCAGTCCCAGCACCACCAGCGGCGCCATCATGCGGCGATGCATCCGGCTGGGCTCGATCAGAAGAAAGCCTATTGGCACGATTATCGGCAGTACGGCCTGCGCATAGATCACGTAGATGGCCATGGCTGTCCCGCTCAGCCCGCTGGAGACTTCGTGGTGCAGCCCCAACCAGACGAAGCCCTCCGTGAACTGATGCGCTGCAAACCCCGCCGGAAGCGCGCCGATGATCAGCTCCCGCCGCGTGCGCGCGCGCCGCAGGGTAGCTACGCCGACAACGCCGATAGCCGCAGCTGCTGTGAAATCGGCTTCAGGCGAGAAGCACATCGGCGTCAATCCTTTGACCCTGCCGTCGCATAGTGAGCGGCAAAGGGTACACGGCCCGGCGAGCAAAATCAAAGGGCCCGGGCGCAACGCAGACCGGCCCCCCGTCCGGCGCCTTCACCGCTCGGTGCCCCCCAGGACAACGGCGCTCCAGCGCTAGCTTGTAAGCCTTGTCAGACCGCACCGAAGGGACCTCGGCATGACCGACTATGGGCACGACCTCAGCTTCGGCACGTTCATCACGCCCCAGAACCAGAGGCCACAGGAGGCCGTAGGGCTGGCACTCCTGACCGAGCGCTCGGGGCTTGATCTGGTGACCTTTCAGGACCACCCCTATCAGCCGGCGTTCCTGGACACGTGGA
>CAJCIJ010000130.1 GCA_903970315.1 Actinomycetota bacterium | reverse complement strand
GAGATGGGGTTCAACTCCACGTTTCTTCGCGACGGTCTTGAGAGCGCCGATTCGCCGCGGGTGGTCCTGAAGCTGGTCAGTGCGCTGCGCCCCGGGGTGATCGAATCCGACGGCGACTCAGGTGGACGCTTCGTGTACTTGGTGATGCCGGTCCGCCTGAACACATGATTATGGGCTGATCGCCCTTGGCCGATGTTCTGATCGAGCGCGTCAAGCTCTGCGATTACCGCTCCTATGAGCGTGCCGAGTGCTCCCTGGCGCCCGGCACGACGGTTCTGTATGGAGCCAACGGCAGTGGCAAGACCAACCTCCTGGAGGCGATCGGGCTGGCGTGCACCGGACGCTCCGCGAGGACTCGCGACGACCGCGAGCTGGTTCGCGCGGGAGCCAAGATGGCATCCGTGACAATGACGACTTCGGCCTTCGGCGTGACCAACAAGGTGTCGGTCACGATCGCACCGGGGTCGCGCAAGGAGGTCCGCGTAAACGGGGCTCCAGTGGAGCAGGTCCAAGCCCTGGAGGCCAGGCCGCTTGTGTGCCTCTTCATTCCTGACCGCCTGGCACTGATCCGTGGCGCACCATCTGGCCGTCGCGCCCATCTCGACGCCTTGGTGGGCGCTGTTTGGCCGTCGCGCCGAACCGACCGCGGCGCCTACGCCCGCGCGTTGGGGCAGCGCAACGCTCTGCTGGCGTCGATCCGCGCCGGCCGCGCCGGCCGACACACACTGGAGGCCTGGAACCACGAGCTCGCCACCCACGCCATCACGTTACGTGCCGGCCGCATGGAAGCCACTGAGACTCTGGCTCCGCCGCTTGCCCAACGCGCAAAGGAGCTTGGTCTCGACGGCCGGCTGGAAGTTCGCTACCGCGCCAGATCCGCCGCCGAGGACGCCGTCGCCTTCTTGGCCGAGCTTTCAGAACACACAGACCGGGACCTGGAACGGGGGTTCAGCACCTATGGGCCGCATCGCGATGACCTCGTACTCCGACACGAAGGCCGCGATCTGCGCAAGTACGGTTCCCAGGGTCAACAGAGGCTGGCCCTGCTGGCCCTGCTGTTCGCCGAGCGCGACGTTCTGACCGATACGCGCGGCGGCTTTCCACTGATGTTGCTGGACGATGTGTTCAGCGAGCTGGACCGCACGCGCCGTGGTCTGCTGCTCGACGAGTTGGCCGGGCGGGGGCAGAGTGTCATCACCACCACCGACCTCGAGCATGTGGCGGGGTTCGCCGACCCCACGCTGCTGAGCGTCCAGATTCCACGCGACGTCATCAGTGCCACGCTGGCCGACGAGGCATCCGAGCGCGCGGCATGAGTGAGCACCGGTCGACCCGGCGCGGCAACCCCGGCGCCGTTCGGGTCGCTCACAGGCGATCGCCCCAACCCCTGGCCGTAGCTGTGGACTCGCTTGCGGGCGCGCTCATCCCCGCCACGCCACTGGCGTTAGTCCAACAAGTCTGGCCGTCGGTCGTTGCGGCTCTGCCCATCGCCCACGAGGCCAGCCCCACCTCGGTGAGGGACGGGGTACTGAACGTCACCTGCAGCTCCTCGGTCTACACCGAGGAGCTTGCACTGCTGGCCACCGATGTGGTCAGTGCGGTCAACGGCGCCGTCGGCGAACCCATCGTCAGGTCGCTGCGAGCGCGCACGGGCTAGCTCTCTTCGCGCTCGGCAGTCAGCAGCCGGCGCAACACCGGCGCTGTGCTCGCCAGTGCCTCGGAGATCACACGCGTGCCACCGAGCACGGGCATGAAGTTCGTATCGCCGTCCCAACGCGGCACGACATGTTGGTGGAGGTGATCACGAAATCCCGCTCCTGCCGCGACGCCAAGGTTCAGCCCCACGTTGAACCCCGCCGGCTTCATGAGCGTCCGCAAGGCAGCCAGCGCGCTCTTGGTGAGCGCTGTCAGCTCACCGAGCTCACCGTCGTCGAGGTCCTCCAGCTCTGCCAGGTGACGGTTGGGGACAACCATCAGGTGACCGGCGGCGTAGGGGTAGGCGTTGAGCATGATCAGGCACCTGCTGCCGCGGACCACCACGAGGGGGTGATCGCGGTCTTCGACAGCGGCGCAGAAGATGCAGTCACCCGTCTTTGGCGACGACACGTACTCCACGCGCCACGGCGCCCAAAGCGGCTGTTGCTCCATGGCTGCGCAGTCTAAGTGGCGCCGCATCACTGGGCACCACAGCAGTCTCGACGAAACCTACTTGCATATAAATTTATATCGCGGTAAGATGGTCTCGTGACATCTCTATCGGGAAGTCGAAGCAGCCGGAGGGCCCGCCCGCGCGGCCAGCGCCAGCGCCTGCCCCGAGTCGAGCGCGAGCAGCAGATGCTCGTTGTGGCCCGCGCCCTGTTTGCCGAGCGCGGGTACGCCGCGGTGACGATGGACGATGTGGCGGCGGCTGCGGGGATCACGAAACCGCTGCTGTACAACTACTTCGGCAACAAGGAGGGCCTGTACCTGGGCTGCATGGCGCCGGCGGGCGACGCGCTCATTGCGACCGTAATCGCAGCGGTCGCCGCCACCTCCAATTCCGCCGATGCTCTGGAGGCGGGTCTGACAGCGTTCTTCGCATTC
>CAJCIJ010000129.1 GCA_903970315.1 Actinomycetota bacterium | reverse complement strand
GGCCGCCAAGCACGTTGCGTGTCGAGGCTCGACGGCACGGGTAGGCTAAGGGGCATGCCGCAGCAGCACCTGGACCGACTCACGCCCACCGACGCGTCCTTCCTGCACCAGGAGGGCCCAGCGGCGCACATGCACGTCGGTGCCATGCTGGTGCTCGAGGGGCCTCCCCCGTCGCTGGGCGAACTGCTGGAGCAGATCCGTGGCCGCCTGCACCTGGTGCCGCGCTACCGCCAGAAGCTCGCCCACGGCGCGCTGGACAGTGGCAGGCCCGTGTGGATCGACGACCCCAGCTTCAATCTCGACTACCACGTGCGCCACGCCGCGCTGCCAAGCCCCGGCGACATGGCAAGCCTGCAGAGCCTGACCGCCTGGATCTACTCGCAGGCACTTGACCGGCGCAAGCCACTGTGGGAGATGTGGCTGGTCGAAGGGCTCCAGGACAACCGCTTTGCGCTGATCTTCAAGAACCACCACGCGCTGATCGACGGGATCGCGGGCATCGACCTCGCCACGGCGCTGTTTGACCTCTCGCGCGAGCCACCCCCGGTCCGGCACTCGACGGGGCGTGCGTGGAAGCCTCATTCCGAGCCCAGCTCGGCCGAGCTGCTGGCAACCTCGCTGCGCGGGGCGGTGCGAACCGAGGCCAGGCTTGCCACAGCACTGCTCGACGCGGTCTCAAACCCCGAGCGGGCACTGGCTCGTGTGCGCGAAGCGGCCGAGGGGCTGGGCGAGATCGTGTGGGCGCTTCTGAACCCCGCGCCCGAGACCCCCTTGAACGTCGAGATCGGCCCCTACCGCCGTTTTGTGGCACTCACCAGCCGGCTTGAGGACTTCAAGCAGGTCAAGGACGCCTTTGGTGGCACGGTCAACGATGTCGTGCTCTCTGTGGTCACGGGGGCGCTACGCAGCTTTCTGATGTCGCGCGGCGTGCGCACATCGGGCCTTGAGCTGCGCGCGCTCGTGCCAGTCTCGGTCCGTACAGCCGGCGAGCACCGCGACATGGGCAACCGCATCGTGGCCATCCGCGGCGCCCTGCCGGTCTACATCGCCGATCCGCTTGAGCGGCTGCGCTACATCAGCGCCGAGATGGCCGACCTGAAGGAGTCAAAGCAGGCGCTGGGAGCGAAGGTGATCGCCGGCGCTCAGCACTTCGCGCCGCCCACCGTGCTGGCGCAGGCCTCGCGGATCAACTTCTCGACGCGGCTGTTCAACCTGCTCGTGACCAACGTACCCGGCCCCCAGGTGCCGCTGTACGTGCTCCGGCGCCAGCTGCTGCACGCATACCCGGTGGCGTTCCTGCCCTCCGGGCACGCGCTGGCAATCGCGATCATGTCCTACGACGGCGAGATGAACTTCGGACTGCTGGGCGACTTTGAAGCGGTCGGGGACATCGACCAGATCGGCCAAGACGTTGCCGCTGAGCTGGCCACGCTGGTGACGCTTGCCAGAGAGGCATCGGGACCATCGACTCCAGGTACGCGCGCAACCGAGGCTGGCGGTACGCGCGCCGCCGACGAGGCTACGGCCGGCACCGCGCCGTCGGCAAACGGCGCAGGGCGCGCTAAAAACCCAACGCGAACCTAGCGTCCTCGCTCATGCGCTCCGGCGACCACGCCGGGGTGAACGTAAGCTCGCTGGCGACGCTGTCCACGCCCTCCACTTCGCCCACGAATTCTTCGATCTGTTCGGCCACGGCCGGGCCGATGGGACAGCCGGGAGTCGTGAGCGTGTAGTTGACGTGCACGTGTGCGCCGTCGATCTCCACGCCGTAGATGAGGCCCAGTTCGACGAAGTCAAGCCCAAGCTCGGGGTCGATGACGTTCGTAAGGGCATCCATGACCTCCTCGACGCTGATCGCAAGCGAGCCGAGGTCGGGCGCGTCGGCTACGGCGGGCTCGCCGGCAGCGACGACATCGGGCGCGCTGAGGCTTGGGTCGGTCTTTGTCATAAGGTTCTCCGACGAGTCTACCGGCCGGCGATGAGGCGTCCCTCAGCTGCTTGAGCCCAGCCGGTCCCACGCATAGAGCTGGATGCACTCATGGGCTAGCTCCACGGCACGCCCACGCGACAGGCGTGGCAGCACGCGATCCAGGGCCTGCTGCTCCATCAGCCCTTCGCGCGCCGGCTCCTCGCCCTTGAAGGACACCGCGATCTTCAGGGCCTCACGGCGATTCTCGCCCAGGCTGGGAAAGACGCCGGCGAGAAACTCGGCGTTGGGGATGGGCAGGCCAACCTCCAGTGAGGCGTGCCAGGCCGCGAGCATGTGCAGATCCTGTTGATCGAGGTCGGCGATGGCCTGCGCGTACTGTCGCGGCAGCTCCTCGTCGGGCAGATCGTCGATCCAGGCGTGGATTATCTCCCCCACCAGCTGGCGCCTGGCCTCGCGCCCCACGGAGTCGGCGATCACCCGGATGGCGTCCTGCGGTTCGATGAAACAGAGCGGCAAGTCTGCCTCCCTGGCGGTCGGAGGGGTGGGCGATCTGCGACTGCTCGCGCCGGCGGCGTGAGCTTTCGATTGGCACTTTAAGGTGCGGGGTGGACGGCATCCGCGTCGTCCCCGGCTCCTTGACCGACAGCATCGACCAGCCGGGACACGGCGGCCAGGCGTGGGTATTAGCCGGCCGGCAGGCCGGGGCCGACGTGCTCCGGGGGCCCCTCGGGGCCCAGATCGGCTTCGGCGTGCCCGGCCAGTGCCTCGTCATCAGGCAGCCCCGATCCGTTGCGCAGGCCGGCAAGGTAGGAGTCGACCGCGCGCGCGCACTGCCGACCCTCGTTGATGGCCCACACGATCAGCGACTGGCCGCGGCGCGCGTCGCCGGCGGCAAACACCCCGGGAACCGAGGCGACATAGGGCGTGTCGGTCTTGATGTTCGAACGCCCGTCGCGCTCCAGGCCAAGAGCCTCCACGAGCGTGGCCTCGGGGCCCAGAAATCCCATGGCGAGCAGGACCAGCTGCGCAGGTAGCTGGCGCTCGGTTCCGGGCACGGGGCCGAAGGGAGGCGCGGGCTCGGCCTGGGCGATGTGCAGGGTGCCCACGGCACCGTCGGGGCCCGCGCCCAAGGCCGTTGTGGTGATCGAGTAGTCCTGCCCACCCACACCCATGGCGCGGGCCTCCTCCATGGCGTAGGAGAGACGGAACTTTGACGGCCACTCCGGCCACGGGGTGCGGTCGTCGGGCCGGTGGACGGGGGGCTCGGGCAGCAGCTCAAGCTGCACGATCGAGGCAGCGCCTTCGCGCACCGAGTTGCCCACGCAGTCTGCGCCGGTGTCGCCGCCGCCGATGACCACCACGTGCTTGCCCGCAGCGGTGATCGGCTTCGCGGCCGCCGCCGGGGCCGGCACCGAGGGCTCCGGTCCGTGCTGACGGGCCACTGCGCGGTTGCAGCCATATAGGTACTCCATCGCGAAGTGCACGCCGGCAAGCTCGCGCCCCGGCACAGGCAGGTCACGCGGCGCCCGCGACCCCGTTGCAAGCACCACGGCATCAAAGGACTGGCGCAGCTCGTCGGCGCCGATATCGACGCCCACATCCACGCCGCAGCGCAGCTCGACACCCTCATCGCACAGCTGCTGCACGCGCCGCTCCACGATCCACTTCTCGATCTTGAAGTCCGGAACCCCGAAGCGCACCAGGCCCCCTGCGGCCTCGTCGCGCTCAAACAGCACCACGCGGTGGCCGGCGCGACGCAGCTGCTGAGCGGCGGCCATGCCCGCGGGGCCGGACCCCACGACGGCGACCGAGTGCCCGGTCTCAAAGCGCGGCGGACGGGCTCCCACCAGGCCATCGCCCCAGGCGCGATCGATGATCGCATGCTCGATCTGCTTGATCGTGACCGCGTCGCCCTCGCGTATCTCAAGCACGCAAGCGGCTTCGCACGGAGCGGGGCACAGCCGCCCGGTGAACTCCGGGAAGTTGTTGGTCGCGTGCAGCTGCTCGATGGCCTCGTCGAAGCGCTGGCGGAACACGAGATCGTTCCAATCCGGGATGAGGTTGCCCAAGGGACAGCCGTTGTGGCAGAAGGGCACGCCACATTCCATGCAGCGCGCGCCCTGCCTGCGCAGCTCGTCTTCGGGCGCCGGCGTGACGAACTCGCGGTAGTCGCGCACGCGCTCGCGCGGGTCACGGTAGGAGGACCCGTGACGCTCGAGCTTCAGAAACGCGCCGAGCTCGCCCATCAGACGGCCAGCGCCGCCTGCGCGCGTTCGCGCAGCACGCGCTTGTAGTCGTGGGGCATCACCTTCACGAAGGCGCCGCGCTCACAGAGCTCGGCAAAGCGGTCAAGCACCCCTGCCGCCACGGGCGAGCCTGTCCTGGCCTGATGCTCCTCGATCAGCTCGCGCAGCTCCTCGACGTCGGTGTCGTCGAGCTCGTCCAGCCCGACCATGCCCAGGTTGCAGCGCTCGCGAAAGCGTCCGTCCTCATCCAGGACGTAAGCCACGCCGCCACTCATGCCGGCCGCAAAGTTGCGCCCTGTGGGGCCCAGCACGACCACGGCGCCGCCGGTCATGTACTCGCATCCGTGGTCACCCACGCCCTCGACCACGGCCGCCGCGCCGGAGTTGCGTACAGCGAATCGCTCGCCGGCCAGCCCGCGGAAGAACGCCCGTCCGGCGGTGGCGCCGTAGAGGACCGTGTTACCCACGATCACGTTGTGCTCGGCCACAAAGCCCTCCGGGGTGCCGTCACGTGGGCAGACCGCGAGCACTCCACCGGACAGCCCCTTGCCCGTGTAGTCGTTGGCGTCGCCGTAAAGCGTGAACGTGACCCCGGGAGCCAGCCAGCCGCCAAAGCTCTGGCCCGCGGAGCCGTCGAAGGTGACGTTGATCGAGTCGGCAGGCAGGCCCGCCGCCCCGTGCACACGGGCGATGTGGCTGGAAAGGATGCCACCGACGCAGCGGTTGACGTTGCGCACCGGCATCCGCAGCGAGATCGGCTC
>CAJCIJ010000128.1 GCA_903970315.1 Actinomycetota bacterium | reverse complement strand
CTGGCGGCGGGCGGCATGCCCGTCGAGCTGAACGTCTCGGGATGCTCGATCGGCGAGCCCCTGCTGCTCGACCACATCAGCGCCTGCCTGGAGCGCAGCGGCGCCAACCCGGGGCTGATCGTCTTCGAGCTGACCGAGACGGCGATCGTCGCCGACGAGCAGGCGGCGCGCGCTTTCGCCGAGGGCCTGCACGAGCTCGGCTGCAAGCTGGCGCTCGATGACTTCGGCACCGGCTACGGCAGCTTCACCTACCTCAAGCAGCTTCCCGTCGACTACCTGAAGATAGACATCGAGTTTGTCAAGGACGCGATCAGCAGTCCTTCCAGCCGCCATGTCATCCGGGCGATCGTGGCAATGGCGCGATCGTTTGACCTGAGGACGGTTGGCGAGGGAGTCGAGGATGCCGAGACCCTGGACGTCCTGCGCGCCCTTGGGGTCGACTTTGCCCAGGGATTTCACATCGGCCGACCGGCTCCCCTGCAGGACGCCGTGGCGTTGCGAGCGCTCAGCGCCGTATGAGCCGTTCTGGCGGTCGCAAGGACCGTGCGCCAGACGTACCTCAGCTTCCCAGAATCGGCGGCGATCAGCCGTCCAGCCACCAGCACCCCCGACCGAACACAGATCAAGGAAGAGACCATGACCACAGAGACTGAGAACCAGCCCGACGCCGAAAAGCAGCCCAACGCCGCGAACCAGCCAAACCAACACAGCGCAGGCCAGGACAGCCTGGACCAGGAGCAGGCCCTGGTCGATCTCGATCAGAGCGTCGGTGATCGTCAGCAGGCGCTTGTCGATATCGATCAAGACGCCCTGGATGCCTCGCAGCGGCACCTGGAGCAGGACCGGCGACGCGAGCCCGCAGATGAGTTTTCGGGCACCGTGGCGTTTGAACATCGCCAGGGCGAGATCGACCGCCGACAGGAGCGCGGTGGGCTGCGTCAGCACCAGCTCGACCAGACCCAGCTTGGTGGCGACGCCCGTCAGGACCTGATCGACGTTCAGCAGGCCGGTGTCGACGTTGCAAGCCCTGATGACAAGGCAATCGAGACCGACCACGCCGCAAAGCTCGACAGCCGCGCCCACGCTGCGCTGGAGCGTGCCGCGAGCGCCGACGTGCGTGCCGCGGCTGCGGCCCGGCGTGCAGAGGCAGCGCACCGGCGCGCCGACGCTGCCGCGCTGCGTGTCGCAAGCGCCGGTGACAAGGTGAGCCAGTAGCGGCGCTGGGTCCGCCGCGCATCGGCAGCACGACGATACGGCCACGGACCCATGCGGTCCGGATCGTGTGCAGTCGATGTAATGGACATGCGAGCAGGCCACCCGACGAGCGTCGGTGCAGTTGCTGTGCCACTAAAACGCCGTAGCGCCACCGGGAGCCGTCCTGGGCGGCCCCGGAGCACGGCTTCGAGCTGGCTGGTCGGGGAGGGTGGGGTGGTCGACCTGATCCGATCGACGGATTGGGCGGGCACGCCGCTGGGGCCGATCGAGCGCTGGCCCGAGCGCCTGCGCGCGACCCTTTCGATGACATTGGCCTCGTCGTTTCCGATCAACCTGATCTGGGGCGACGGCGCGGTGCAGCTATGGAACGACGCCTACGCGTCGTTTTCCGGCGAGAAGCATCCCGCGATGTTCGGCAGCGACTACCGAGTGTGCTGGGCCACGGCGTGGCCGGCAATCGGCGGCGCATTTGACGCGGCGCGCAGCGGTCAGACGGTCTTTCTTGAGAATCAGCCGATGTTCTTGGATCGCCACGGCTACCTGGAGGAGACGTGGTTCACGTTCTCGCTGAGCCCGATCTTCGATGAGGACGGTGGGATTGCAGGCCTGCTGCTGCCCGTGACCGAGACCTCGGCGCACATGCTGTCGGAGAGACGCATCCGCGCTTTGCGCGACCTTTCCGCTCGGGCCGTCAACGTTGGGACTGTCACCGATGTCGTAAACGGCGTCGTGGAGGTCCTTGGGGAGAATGCGCTCGACCTTCCGATGGCGCTGGTGTATCTGCACGACGACCAGACCGGGAGAGTGCGCCTCAGGGGCTGCTCGGGGGTGGACGGCGATGCCGCGATCGCCCCGCCCGTAGTCGAGCTTGACGACGATTCGCTGGTCGCGCGGGGGCTGCGCAGCCAGACGATGTTCCCGGTCGATGACCTCATCGATCGCTACGGTCCGGTCAAGGCCGGACGCCACGCGGAGTCTCTGGAACGCGCGCTGGTCTTCCCAATGTTGCCGCCGGGAGCCGATCGGGCAGTTGGGGCGCTTGTGCTTGGCATCAGTACCCGCCTGCCCCTCGACGACAACTACCGCGACTTCCTGGATCTGGTCGCACAGACCGTGACAGGGCAGCTGACGACTGCGATGGCAAACGAGCAGGAGCAGGCCCGAGTCGATGGCCTGGCGGCGCTTGCACGCGCCAAGAACGAGTTCTTTGCGAACGTGTCGCACGAGTTTCGTACTCCCCTGACGCTGATGCTCGGCCCTCTGGAGAGCGAGCTTGCCGAGCCCGCGCCGTCGCCGGAGCGCCATGAGCGCCTTGCCATGGTGCAACGCAACGGCCTGCGCCTGATGCGCCTCGTCAACTCACTGCTTGACTTCTCGCGCGCGGAGTCAGGGGCGGTGGAGCCCAACTTCCAAGCCACCGATCTGGCGCCGTTCACATCCGAGCTGGCCGGTCTGTTTCGCGACGTCGTCGAGGCGGCCGGTCTGAAGTTCACCGTCAACTGCGAGCCGTTGCCCGAGCCCGTGTTCGTGGACCGGGGGATGTGGGAGCGAATCGTGTTGAACCTGCTGTCCAACGCGTTCAAGCACACCGTCGAGGGCGCGATCACCGTCGAGCTGACCTGGCAGGGCGATGGCGCCCGGCTGATCGTCGCCGACACCGGCTTTGGCATCCCTGCCGATGAGCTGCCGCGCTTGTTCGAACGCTTTCATCGCGTCGAGCATGCGCGCTCGCGGTCGATAGAGGGCAGCGGCATCGGCCTTGCGCTCGTCCGCGACTTCACGGTCAGACACGGCGGCGAGGTGAGCGTGCAGAGCGAGGAGGGACGCGGGTCAACTTTCACGGTGGCGGTGCCCGGCGGCCACGCGCACCTGGCGGCCGAGCTCCTGGGCTCCAGCGATCAAGACGCTGTCGCCAGCGACCTTGCGGTCGCCCACGCCGCCGAAGCGGGCACCTGGGCCGCTTGGAGCGGTGACGGCGAGTCCGACCAGTGGACCCGTCCCGCCGACTTCTGGTCTGACTCCGGACAGCGCCCGCGCCTGCTCCTGGCCGACGACAATCCCGACATGCGCAAGTACGTCGCCGGCCTGCTCGAGCCGGCGTTTGACGTCTTGGCGGTGCCCGACGGCGCGGTCGCCCTGGAGACCGCTCGCCTGCGGCCCCCGGATCTGGTGCTCGCCGACGTGATGATGCCCGTGCTGGACGGGTATGAGCTTGTCGCCGCGTTGCGTGCCGACGACCGAACGAACACCATTCCGGTGATCATGCTCTCGGCCCACGCCGGCGAGGCTGCATCGATTCAGGGCATTCGTGCGGGCGTGGACGACTACATCGCAAAGCCGTTCTCGGCGCAGGAGCTGATCGCCCGTGTCTCACGCAGCCTCGCTTTGGCGCGCGTGCGCCAGGAGTCCCAGCAACGGTTGATGGCGACCAATGGCGACCTCACGCGTCAGGTCGATCAGCTCGCCTCGGCGGCGCTTACGGACCCGGGGACCGGCCTACCGAACCGGCGCGCGTGGGACGAGGGGCTGAGCCGCGAGCTCCAGGCCGCCGGCCGGACGTCGACTCCGCTGTGTGTCGTGCTGATTGACGTCGATCGCCTCAAAACCTTCAACGACACGCGTGGGCACCAGGCGGGCGACGCGCTGCTGAAGGACGCCGGGGCAGCGTGGAAGCTGACGCTGCGCGGTTCAGACCTTGTCGCTCGCATCGGCGGCGACGAGTTCGCCGTGTTGATGCCCGACTGCGCAATCGACCAGGCCGCCCGGGTGCTCGAGCGCCTCCGCGCCGCCACGCCGTTCGGACAGACGTGTTCAGCCGGCCTGGCCTGCTGGGACGGCGTTGAGACGGCAGCGAACCTGATCGGCAGAGCCGACGCGGCGCTCTATCGCGCCAAGCACGACGGCTCTGATTCTGGAAGTGGTTCGGAGGCCGAAACCACATTCTGATGCACTTTGATACAATTTGCACCGAGACTGGGTTTGCACAAGCCTAATACTGAGCCGCCGGACGCCGATCCGCGACGTGCTGACCATGACGAGAAGTGGGGCAGCGTTGACGATGGGGCACTCCGCGCCCTGGACCAGACGGCATCCGACCTCGACCAGTCAGCGTCCGATCGCGATCAGACCTCCTCCGACGAGGACCAGACTGGCTCCGATCGCGACCAGACCTACTCCGACGCCGATCAGAGCGCGTCCGACGAGGATCAGGAGGCCAGCGATCGCGAATCGGCCCAAGGAGCCGACGAGGGAGCGCGAGAGCTGGGCAACCGGCATCGCGATCACGCCACCACCGTGCGCGACAAGGATGCGCGTGATCGCGAGCGCGGCGCTGTCTCACGCGAGATCACAGCAGGCGAGCGCGACGAGACCGCGACGACTCGCGCCGAGACCGCCGATGTGCGCGATGCCAGCGCGCACATCCGCAGTCAGGCTGACGGCCCACCGCGGTTAGGGGGCGACAGCGGTGCCGACCGCACAGCGCAGGACCGCCAACTCGCTGCCGACGACCGTGCGCGTGCGGCACGCGACCGCGACAGCGCGGCATTGGACCGGACCAGGGCTGCAAACGATCGCGGCCGAGCCGCCGAGGAACGTGCAATCTCGGTGCGCGAACGCACCCTGGCGGCGCACGACCGCGCCCAGGCGGCCCTTGACCGGGAAACGTCTGAGACCGACGAGCTGACCAACGTTCGGCGCCGCGGCCCCGGCATGAGGCAGCTGCAGCGCGAGATCGAGCGAGCACACCGCAGCGCCGAAGAGCTGATGCTGACCTTCGTCGATGTCGACGGGCTGAAAGCTGTCAATGACAGCGACGGTCATCAGGCCGGCGACAAGCTGCTGGTCGCGGTGGCCAACGCACTCAAGGAGTCCATGCGCTCTTATGACCTTGTGATCCGCTACGGAGGCGACGAGTTTGTCTGTGCGCTGCCCAACGCCGACGCCGAGTCGGTCAGCAAGCGTTTCGAACGGGTGTCGGCGACGCTGGCTGACGGTCCAACCAAAGCCTCGATCTCCGTGGGGATCGCCCCGCTGAACGACGCGCGTACAGCCGAGGAGCTGATCCGCCGCGCCGACGCCGACCTCTTGGCACGCCGCGCCGCGCGCTAAGCGATGACCGTGGCTTGCGCGGGGAAATGCTCCTCGACAGCAACCGCGTCGCCGGGCCGTCCGAGCAGATAGCCCTGGCCCTGATCGCAGTGCTCGCTTTGGAGCGCGCGAAGCTGGGCTGCATCCTCGATGCCCTCGGCCACCGTTTCCAGTTCAAGTGCCTGGCATAGCGCCAGCACGGTGTGCACCAGCACCGCGGCATCCTTGCTTGTCGTCATGCCGGCGATGAAGGAACGATCGATCTTGAGGATGTCGGCAGGTAGCTGCCTCAGGTATGCCATGGAGCTGTAACCGGTGCCAAAATCGTCGATCGCGATGCGCACGTCGAGGTCTTTGAGGCGACCCAAGCGTTCGCCCGCCAAGGCCGAGTCGCTCATCACCGCCGTCTCGGTGATCTCCAGGGTTAGTGCGTGCGGCGGCAGCCCCGTGGTTTGGAGCGCCTCACGCACGTCCTCGAGGAGTTGGTCATCCTTCAGCTGACGTCCTGAGACGTTGACCGCCATCCCGATTGCGTGACCCTGCGCATGCCACGTCGCGGCCTGCGTACAAGCTTGCGTGAGAACCCAGCCGCCAATCGGAACGATCATCCCGGTCTGCTCCGCGATCGGGATGAACACATCGGGCACGATCAGGCCCCGTGTCGGATGCTGCCAGCGCAGCAACGCCTCGACGCCGGCGATGATCTGTGTATCGAGGTCAAAGACCGGCTGGTACACGAGGAACAGCTGCTCGCCGTCCAACGCTCGGACGAGGTCCATCTCAAGCGTGAGCCGGTCCTGTGAGGCTGTTCGCATGCTCGGCTCAAAGACGACGTAACGGTCACCGCCGTCCGCCTTGGCCTGCTGCAGCGCGAGTTCGGCCGCCTGCACCATCTCACCGGGCTCGCTTGCGGGGTCCGCAACCGCCACGCCCACGCTGGGGCCGATGGACAGCTGACGCCCCGAGGATCGCGGCAGGTCGAAGCGGCGGCGCAGCGCCACGAGAATGCCCGCGGCCGCCAGCTCAGGGGTGGCATCCATCGTGGCACCCTCCATGAGCACCAGAAACTCGCAATCGGCGACCCGGGCCACAGTGTCGATCTCGCGCACGACGTTCGCCAGTCGCTTGGCGACGACCATCAGCATTTCGTCACCGGCGGCGCTGCCGAAGGCGTCGTTGACCGCTCGGGTCCCGCCGACGTATACCGACACTGCGGCAACCGGCACGTACTCGTTGGCGGCGCGCGCCAGCATTTCTCCCGCTAGCTCCATGGCAAGCGCACGGTTGGGCAGGCCGGTGAGCTGATCGTGAAGCTCTTGATGGTGCAGTTGATCGGCCTTTGACCTGACAGCGGCAAGCGCCCGCTCGCGTGAGCGCGTGAGCATGAGCAGCCCGTAGGCCAGCGCGAGGGTGATGAACGCGCCGCCTACGAACACGATCAGCGCTCCAACGCCGGCGGCCGGTCCACCCACGGCCACGGCGCCGCGCACTGTCACTTTCCAGGCCCCACCGATGTTCACGAGCGAGGTGTATGAGTTCGTCCCCCGCCCCGGACGGCCGCCGGCGCTGCCGACAAGGGTCATCGCCTGGCCCGGCGCACGGTGAAACAGGGAGACACCGAGGCCCCTTCGTCCCGCCAGCGATGCGTTCAGCAGGGCCGCGGTGTCAAACGACGCGATCACCCAGCCGCGCACAGCCCGGGCGCGGCCGGCTGCCGTGCCGGTGGCTGAACCTTGGCGATAGAACGCTCTCTCGAGAAAGAGCGTGTTCGCGCGTTCGGCCAAAGCCGGAAACGCAACCAAATCCCCGGTAGCGGTCGCCACCCGCTCCAGGCCCACCTCGCTCTTGCCGATCACCGAGCTGGGCTGACACCAGTTGCCCTGAATCTCGCGGGCGAGCCCCGGACGCAGGCGGCCGATCAAAGACTCCGCAGCTGAAATCAGACAGAAACGCGATTGTCCTGGCGCGGCAACCGGGACGATTGGGCCCACCACTGCACGGAATGCCGGTTCAGCATCACGGCGAGTGAGAAAAGTGGTCAGGCGTGCTGGTGGGACTACGCTTACAACCGTCATGCCCAGGCCTCCAACCTGCCGCTGGGAGCCTTCGAGTTCGGCGTATCGGTCGTTCAGCCCGTGTTGTCCAAGGCCTGGGGCCACCGTGAGCACCGCAACGAGCGTGGCCACGAAGTCGCTGTCGCGCCGCAATAACGTCTGGGCCGTGTCGCTGACACCCGCGGCCGCTGAGTGGAAAGCGCTGCGTTGCTCTGATCGCACGCTGGAGCGCCACGCGCCGGCAGCCACCGCCGACGCGGCCAAGCCAACGACGACGAGGATGGCGCCGGCGATAAGCCCCCCTCGCCTACCTGCCCCGCGCCTGCTGGCATGCCGCTCGTGGCGCGACTCGGGGATCGGCCAGATCGGCCTGTGCCGCATACGAACAGCCTCACACGCGCATGCCGTGCGCGCAATCCCCCGGACGCGGGATCATTCGACGCGGGTGTCCCCCAAGCGCAGTGTCGTCAGCGTGGCACTGGCTCTCCCCTGCACCAGAGCTACCGCTCTGGCGGTGGGATCACTTGCTCTACGCCGCTAAGGAGAACGGGCGCAACCGCGTCGAGCTTGCTGCCGTCTGAGGCCCCCGGACGTTAGCTGGGCAGGATTTTGGCGCGCATCCCCCCAGTCTCTGTGCCTTACGTTGAAATGATTCTTGGCGTGCCATAATATCTCCCTGATGGCATCGAAGGTGGCGTTGCGCTCGGCCGCTGTCGAGGACTACTCCAAAGCGATCTTCTCGCTGGAGTCGCGCAGCGACGGGCCCGTGTCAACCAACGCTCTGGCTGAGCGCTTGGGTATCACCCCGGGCTCGGTCTCGGCGATGCTCAAGAAGCTCGACGAGCTTGGCCTCACGACCCACATCCCCTACCGCGGGGTGCGCCTGACCGACGACGGTCGACGCCTTGCGCTGGAGGTGATCCGCCACCACCGGCTGATCGAGAGCTTCCTCGCGGACACGCTGGGAATGCCCTGGGATCGCGTCCACGCCGAGGCCGAGGTGCTTGAGCACGTGCTCTCGGAGGACCTCGAGGAGTTGATGGCGGCGAAGCTGGGACACCCAACGGTGGACCCCCACGGCGACCCGATCCCAAGCGCCGACCTGCAGCTGCAGGAGCGCTCCACGCGGTCCCTGGAGAGCCTGCGCGCCGGCGACACTGGTGTGTTCGTGCGGGTCTCCGACGCCGACCCCGAGATGCTGCGCTACCTGGCCGCCTGCGGGATCGCGCCCGGTGACCGCTTCGCAGTCCGTGAGCGCCAGCCGTTCGGCGGCCCGCTGTTCGTGGTCTTCGGGGACCACGAGCACGCCATCGGTGGCGAGCTGGGCGGGGCGATGCGCGTCGAGGTCGATGGGGTGCCCGGCGCACCCGCGGGCACGGGGCACGGCGATGGCGGCGACTAAGGCCGTCGTTGGGCCATCAGGGCTCATCGGGCCGCCACTGACCGAGGAGGACGAGGCACGCTCCAGGGACCGCTCGCGCGTTCACCACGCACGACGAGACCGCAAGCGCTGGTATTTGATGTGGCTGCTGGTCGGCCCCGGGATCCTGGCGATGCTCGGGGAGAACGACGGGCCGAGCATGATCGCCTACGCCGCCGACGGCGCGCAGTACGGACTGGGGTTCTTCGTGCCCTTCATCCCGGTGCTCTTTGCGATGGCATTCGTCTGCCAGGAGATCTGTATGCGGGTGGGCGCCGTCACCCACCGTGGCTACGGCGAGCTTGTCCTCCAGCGCTACGGCCGGGTCTGGGGATGGTTCGGCGCCGGCGATCTGGCGCTGACCAACCTGATCACGTTGATCGCGGAGTTCGTCGCTATCCGCGTGGGCATGGCCTACTTCCACCTCGGGTCCGGCGTTGCGGTGATGTTGGGGATGGCGCTGGTGCTGTTCACCCTCAGCGGTGGGCGCTACTGGCGTTGGGAGCGCATCGTGCTGGGCATGGCGCTGTTCAACGGCCTGTTCCTGGTGGCCGCCATCCTCGTCAAGCCCCATGTGGGTGCGATCGCCGACTCGTTTGACTTCAGGTCCTTCCCCGGCGGCGGCTTCAACACGCTGCTGCTGCTGATCGCCTCCACGATCGGCGCCACGGTCACGCCGTGGATGATCTTCTTTCAGCAGAGCGCCTCCGCCGACAAGGGCATGACGCCCGAGGACGTCAAGCACGGCCGCTATGACACGGCGGTCGGTGCTGTCTTGGCGGCGGTCTTTGGCATAGGGGCGCTGGTCGCGGGCGCGGCGCTGCTGACACACCACGGATCGACGGTTGGAGGCTTCGCGGGCGCGGGGTTCCCGGAGGCGTTGCGGCGTGTCGCTGGTCCGGCCGCCGGCACCGTGTTTGCGCTCGGCCTGATCGAGGCCGGCGCAGTAGCCATCCTCACCATTTCTGCAAGCACGGCGTATGCCGCTGGAGAATGCATCGGCGTCTCCCACAGCTTCAACAGCTCGCCGCGCACGGCCACGGTCTTTCACGCCGCCAACGTCGGCATCGCACTGCTCGCGGCGGCGGTGATCTTGATCCCAGGCGCGCCGCTGCTGTCGATCGCGCTCAACGCCAATGTTCTGGCGACGGTGCTGCTGCCAGTCAGCCTCGTGTTCATGGTGATGCTCGCCAACGACAAGGGCCTGATGGGCCCGTGGGCCAACAGGCGCTCGACCAACGTCGTCGGGATCACGGTGATTGCGTTCGTCGGAGTGTGTGGAGCCGCCTACGGCATCGACTCGTTCCTGCAGACAGTCCATCTGATCAGCCCATGACCGCACCTGGACACACCTCCAAGGACGCGCACGCCGGCTCGCCCGTTCGTGAGCAGCACTCCCAGCCACGGGAGCGCTACGAGGACGAGCTGATCATGGATCTGGAGCGCGACCAGTTCGTCGCCGAGACCTCGCGGCCCGTGCCGCTGGCCGGGCTGGGTGCCCGCGCCAAGGCCGCGCTGTGGGCGCTGCGGGTCTTCGTCGTGGTCGTCAGCGCCATGGTGGTCTACACGTTCGTCTACGAATTGCACTGAGGTACCGGCATCGCCGGCGTGGCGTTGAGCGCGTGTGCGCCGCCGTGGCGCGCCCATCCG
>CAJCIJ010000127.1 GCA_903970315.1 Actinomycetota bacterium | reverse complement strand
ACCGACCAGCAGCGAGCCATCGATTCCCGCCATGTTTGCTGCGGTCTCGCCGACGTAGACCTCCAGATCGCCGCGTAGGCTGCCGCTGTCCGGGGCGCTCGCGACCACCAAGCCGCCGCGGCGGCGCATCGCGTCCAGCACCAGGGCTGTCTTATCCGGCCAGTAGCGGTAGATCGTGGCCTTCGACGCCCTGGCGCGGCCGGCCACAGCGTCCATCGTCATGCGGTCAAAGCCCACCTCGGCCAGTAGCTCGATTGTGGCTTGGCGGATGGCGTGGAGGCGCGGCTCGTCGCGCGCCGGTCGCGCGCGGGTGGGCTCATTGTCGCTTGGCACTGGCATGGCTCCCGTCGACTGACGTCGTCAACAGAGCCTAACAAAGAACAAAACGAGTCGGTTTCGTTTTATAGTGTGGTAGCCTAAACGAAACGGTTTCGGACGATCACTGCGGGGCTGGCAGATCCGAATGCTCAAGACGCCACGTAGGTAGGAGTGGGATGTGGCCTGACTGCAATGCGACCGTCACCCGACCAAGCACAACAGCACTCAAGGAGAAGAAGACATGAACCGCGAAACAGACTTCGGTGCAGCCGTGTTCTGGGGCATCATCGCCGCCGGCGTTGGCGCAGCAGCACTGCTAATCGCCGTACTTGCCGGATATCTGCTGGGCCATTACACCCACGTCCGCACCAAGACCGTCGCCGAGCGCACGATCACGCGCACGGTGACTGCGCCGGGCTCCGTCAAAGCGGGTAATGAATTGCAGATAGCCGCACCCGTGGCGCTGTCCAGCGCAGCACCCAACCTCGGTCCGATTGGGGCCGGCGTGGAGGGGCCAACGGGGCTGACCGCGACCGTATGGGGGCACGGGCCGATCAACGCCGCCGACATCGCCGAAGGCTCAAACGGCTCTATCTTTGTAAGCACTGCCGGCGAGACCGGCAAGCCCGTGGACGGCGTATACCTGGTCCGCCAGGGAGCGGCACCGGTCGAGGTCGTCAGCGGCCTGCTGGGAGCGCAGGGCGTGGCATGGTACGACAACACGCTCTACGTGTCCTCCTTTGGCCGTGTCGACGCCTATTCCGGGTTTACAGGCACGAAATTCACCAGCCACAAGACCGTGCTTGAAGGGCTGCCCGGTGGCAAACTCGGTTGGAACGACGAGCTGCGCATGGGTCCCGAAGGACGCTTTTACATGGGCATCGCCTCAGGCTGCGATCACTGCGCGCCAACCAACACGCTGACCGCGACAATCGTGTCGTTTCTTCCCAACGGCAGCGATCTGAAGATCTTCGCCACGGGTATCCGCGGCAACAGCTCGATCGCTTTTGTCCCGGGCACAAACCAGCTGTTCATGAGCACCAACCAGCGCAACGAAGTGGACGGCAAGACACCGCCGGATGAGTTCGGCCTTGTGCAACCGGGGTCGTTCTGGGGCTATCCGTGGTGCTGGCAGCAGGGTGGGGACGAATGCCGCGGCGTAGCGCACCCCCTCACCTACGATGAACCGCACGGGGCGTCCATCGGGCTGGCCTTCATCAACGGGGCCTGGGGTTCGGGCTACGGGCTATCGGCGTTCGGTTCTGAGTGGCTGCCCGGCAAGGTGCTGCGCTTCGCGGTCACTGAGAGCGGTGGAACGGTCTCGGCCAAACCGGAAGTCCTGCTGACAGGAATAGCGAACCCGGGCCCGGTTCACGCGCTCCCGGACGGTGACCTGCTGATCGCGTCGTGGGCGACGGGCACGGTCTATGAGATCCACCACCAGGAAGGTGCCGCACCGCCGCAACCGGGGTCCGGTAAGACATCGGCGCCGAGCGCCGCTGCAACCGCCCCCGCAGTCGCGACCACCACTGCGAGTGCTGCCGCCACCACCACTACTGCGAGCGCTGCCACAAGCGCCCCCGCCGCCGTGGCTGCGGGCGTAAAGATCTCGACCGCCACGGTCTCCGGCGTTGGCCCCGTGCTCGTAAACGCGCAGGGTCACGTTCTGTACATCTTTGTTCCGGACAACCACTCCAAGCAGACGTGTGTCTCGGCCTGCGCGGAGCTATGGCCGCCTGCCAAGCTCGCCAGCGGGCAGAAGCCCGAAGCCTCCGGCGAAGTGAAGGCGTCGTTGCTCGGCAGCGATCCCGACCCGGAAGGCGGCCAGGTGGCCACCTATGCGGGCTGGCCGCTTTACACATACCTCGCCGACTCCGGTCCCGGCACCGACGCCGGGCAGGCAGTCAACGCCAACGGCGGACTGTGGTACGTCATCTCGCCGGCCGGCAAGGTCATCAAGACTGCAGGTTGATGGGGCGTTGACGCCGCGCCTGCGGGTGGACACCAAGCCGGACCGTCCACCCGCAGGCGCCAGTTGGTCAGTCCGACTTGCGGCGCACGTTGCGGCGGGATTTTCGCGCTGTAGCGCTTGCGCGCCGCCGCGGGGGTGCTAAACTACATAAAGTCCATCGGGAATCTAGAGTATTATGTTCCCGCTGACTCCTCCAACGCCTACGACACCTGCCAACGTGCTCAAGATCGACGTTCACCAGCATCTCTGGACCCAGCCCCTGTTGGATGCGCTGGCGCAACGGTCCGAGCTGCCTTTCGTGCGGACCGAGAACGGGCTCACGGTGCTCTACCTGGAAGGCGAGCGCCCTTGCGTCATCGACACCGACGCCGAAACGCCCGGGGGCCGCGCAGCGCTGATCCAGCGCGACGGCCTCGACCGTGCCCTGGTGTGCCTTTCGAGCCCGCTCGGCATCGAGGCGCTGCCACGCGCGCAGGCCCTGGCTCTGATCGATGCCTACTACGACGGCGCACTGGCGCTGGGCCAGCCGTTTGGCGTCTGGGGCGCAGTGGGGTTGGATCGGCCTGACTCAGCCGACGTGGAGCTGGCACTGGATCGCGGCTGCGTGGGGGTGTCGCTGCCGGCCGGTGCGCTGGCGGGGGTCGATTCGATCTCGCGCCTGCGGCCCCTTCTGGCGGCTCTGGATCGCGCGCAGGCCCCTCTGCTTGTGCACCCTGGGCCCGGCGGCTTCCGCAACCCGTGGCGCACCGGCGAGGTGTCGCTGCGGGACCCGTTGTGGTGGCCGGCATTGACCCATTACGTGGCCCAGATGCAGGCGGCGTGGCTTACGTTCGTCACGATTGGGCGCGCCGAACACCCCGGTCTGCGGGTCGTCTTCTCGATGCTCGCCGGTCTGGCCCCGCTGCACGCCGAGCGCCTGCGCGCCCGTGGCGGCCCAGACTCCACCGCGGGAGACCCTCTGACCTTCTACGACATGTCGTCCTACGGCCCGGCCGCGCTGGACACTATGGAGCGGCTGGTGGGCCCAGGACAGCTGCTCTACGGATCGGACCGTCCCGTGGTCGATCCCGCCGAGGTGGTCGACGCTACGCGGCTTGACTGGGACCACATTGCCGACGGCTGCTTGAGGGCCTTCGGAACCGGAGT
>CAJCIJ010000126.1 GCA_903970315.1 Actinomycetota bacterium | reverse complement strand
CTGTCGGCACAAGCGCCCAGGACCAGCCCGCCCGTGCCGACGCAGAGATCGTGCGCCGCTTGCGCGCGGCCGGTGCTGTCGTGATCGGCAAGACCAATGTCCCGGAGCTGTGCGCGGTCCCGTGGACGGAGTCTGAGAGCTGGGGCTCCACGCGCAACCCATGGGACCCCACGCGCACGCCCGGAGGGTCAAGCGGTGGCTCAGCGGCGGCGGTTGCGGCCGGCCTGGTGGGGGCTGCGCTTGCCAACGACGGCGCCGGCTCGATCCGCTACCCCGCGGCCTACTGCGGCCTGTTCGGGCTCAAATCCCAACGGGGCCGGTTGCCGGTGGCCCCCGACGTGGACGCCTTTCGCGGGCTTTCGGTAAACGGCGTGCTCACGCGCTCGGTGGCCGACACTGCGCGCTTCTACGACGCCATTGCCGACGGGCCGCTGGATGCCGGCGCACCCGCACTCGCGCCCACATCGATGGTTGCCGCCACCAATGGTGGGCAAGGCGGATCGCGCGGGCCGTTGCGCATCGGCGTCGCGACCAACCTCCCACGCACGTCCCTTGCCAGCCTGCACGCCGACAACGCGGCGGCGGTGCGGGAGACCGCCGAGCTGCTGGGTAACCTTGGGCACGAGGTCCATGAGGTCAAGCTCGACCACGGTGCTGTTGCCCCGGCTCCCGAGTTGATGATCCGCTTTCTGGCCGGCGTGGCCGACACCGCGGACGCGCTGCCACACCCCGAGCGCCTGGAATCCCGCATGCGCATGCTCACGCGTACCGGTGGCCTGATGCAGCACCGCCCGGTGGGCTGGGCGCGTGCACGCGAGGCGCGCTACGGCGCGCGGATGAATCGTCCGTTTGCAAGCTGCGACGTGCTGCTGACACCTGTCACCCCGAAGCCTGCGCCGGCGGTCGCTGCGTGTGCGGGCCGGGGCTGGTTTACGACCATGCTCTTCGCGCTGGCCACAGTGCCCTATGCGGCGCCGTGGAATGTGACCGGTCAGCCGGCGGCCGCGGTGCCGGCGGGCTTCAGCGCGGGCGGCTCGCCACGCTCGGTCCAGCTTGTCGGACGTCCCAACGACGAGCCAACGTTAATCGCCCTGGCATCCCAGCTCGAAGCTGCGCGTCCGTGGACGCCGAGGCGCCCGCCGCAGTTCTCATGAACGCGCGGGCGGCCGAGAGTCCGGCGGACCTGCTCGATGTTGCCGTGCAGGCTGCGCTCGGCGCCGGTGCGCTGTTGTTGGAGCGCTTCAAGGGCGGCGCGCAGAGAGACGTGCACAGCAAGAGCACGCCCACGGACCTCGTCAGCGAGGCCGATCTCGCCTCGCAGCGTGCGATCGCCGAGATGCTCGCGCGCGCACGCCCCGACGACGCGTTTCTGGGTGAGGAGGACACCGGCACCGGGTCGCCTGCCGGAACTACAGCCGACGACGATCCAGACGCCCCGCGCGGGCTGCGGTGGATCGTCGACCCCCTCGACGGCACCATCAACTTCCTTTTTGGCATTCCCCAGTGGTGCGTCAGCGTGGCCGTCGAGGATGGGCAGGGCAAGACCCTTGCCGGCGCTATCTTCGATCCCTGCCGCGACGAGCTGTGGACGGCCACTTGTCAGGGTGCAGCCGCGCTCAACGGCGCCCCGATCACCGGCTCTGACCGGGCCGAGCTGGCGACCGCGATGGTGGCCACGGGCTTGGCCTACGACGCACAGGTGCGTGCCGCCCAGGCGCTCGTGCTCGCTCGGCTTGTACCTCGCGTGCGCGACATCCGCCGTTTCGGCAGTGCCGCCCTGGACCTCGCCTGGACGGCAGCCGGCCGCTACGACGCCTACTTCGAGCGCACCGTCAAGCTCTGGGATATCGCAGCCGGGGTGCTCATCTGCGAACGCGCCGGCGTGCGCGTGGTCGAGCTTGATGCGCGCCCCGATCTGCCCTGGGGCGTGCTTGCCGCCGGGCCGCAGCTGATCGAGCCCTTGGCCGAGCTGGTCGGCTGAGTGCGGCGGGTGGGACTCGAACCCACACGTCCTTACGAACAATGCCTTTTGAGGGCACCGCGTCTACCGATTCCGCCACCGCCGCAGCCCATCAAGTCTACGGGCCCGGGCGGGGCGCTGTGAGCTACGCGCCGGCGATTGAGCCCGTGACGCGGTCGCCGCGCTGCTCGACCTCGACGTTCCAGCCCTCGCCCAGCCCGCGCATCGCGAACACCACGAGTAACAGCTGAAGCGGTATCACCAGCAGCGTCAGCAGGCCGAGCAGGCTTGCACTCAGCAGCGGCTTTGTGTAGCCACTCTTGTCGCGTTCAAACCAGCCCGGGGCCGCAACGCCCGCGAAGATCAACAGGAACACCGCGAGTCCCGCCGATGCGGGCAGGGCGCCGCGGTTCCAGCGCACTGCCAGGTAGGCCAGCAGCAGGTACAGGGCGACGTAGGCAACCTCGACTGGCACAGCCCCCTCCAGCACCTTCCATCCAGCCACCGTGATCAGCGCGACAAGGGTGGCGCTCAAGAGCAACAGTCCCACGACCAGCGCGCGCGTGCCCTGCACTGCGGGCTTATCGCGGTTGGGGTGGGTGATGATCACACCGGCTTGCATGCTTGCGCCGTGGGCGGCCATACCAGGATGACCTTACAATGTCGCAAGCCTGGAGCACACGCGCGGGCGTGGTGGAACTGGTAGACACGCCGGCCTTAGGAGCCGGTGGCCGTGAGGCCTTGGGGGTTCGAGTCCCTTCGCCCGCATCATGTTGATTTGCAGGGATAATAGGCACCACGGTCGCCGGATTGGGACCACCGAATGTGGTCCGTGTTCCCAAACTGTGTTCCCCAGGACCCCATAAAACGGCCAAAGCGTGATGGAGTAACCGGCGATTGTGGCCCGTGGTCCGATTGGTCGGACCTGCCGATCGACGATCAGACCGGGGTGGCGGCGGCCGCTGGCATGCGTGCGCTCGACGACGCGGCATGGCCGGTTGATCCGGTCAGTGGCCCTGCGCGGCGCCGTCGAGCTGTCCGCGGGCAGGGCACGCGGGTTTCGGCGTTGGCCGTGCTGCCATCTTGAAACGTAAACGCAGCCTCGAATGGAAACCCGCCGTGCGGGCAGCGGTCCGGTAGCAGGATGCCTCTTGGTGTGTAATGAACCGTGCGGCCACGCACGCGTTCTGTGTATCTCAGACCTGCGGCTGGACCGATAGTGACTTGAATCTGCACGGCCGCCACATCTGGGGCTTCCGGCAGGCTCTCGACGAGCGGGACGTTGAGCTGAATGTGCCCGCCGAACGGCGCCGGGCCCGGTAGGAGCAACCCGGGGATCACGATGTTGGCCTGCACCGGACTTGTCGCGAACGCGTTGAACAGCATCGCGATGTGGCCGTCTTCATTCGCGGCTCGTACGATCGTGATCGCTGCGCCCTCCCTGATGATTTCCGGTCCGAAGGCGATCTCCCCGGTGGCGCTGCCCACTCCCATCAGGGAGTCAGCTGGACACCCCGTTGGGCCGACTAGTTCCAGCGTGGTCACGGTGCAGTGTTCGATTCCCAGGCCAGTTGAGGTGATTCCGAGGTTGCGCGGGTAACGGAAGCCGATCTCTGTCACCGGCGACGGGACAGCGCCCGCGGGCGCTGCGATCTGGAAGGCAAGGCTGAGGCTGGAGTCGTGCCCCAAGCGCTCCGGCGCGAACGCCGCACTGAGCTTGATCGTCTGTTCGGCATGCGCCGGGGCGGGCGGGAACAGGACGGCCAGGAGCGCCGCCGCGAGAGCAGTCGTCGCTGCGCGCTGAGCACGGCGTGCCACGGTGACTGTGTCGATGTGGGTTCGTCGCGCGGTCCTCGGCATCTCGCGTCCAGTAATACAGCGTCGCCTGCTCATCCGCACCCAACGGGGTTTCGTCGGGCGGCGCGGTTCGGCGTGGATACCATGGACTGAAAGGACGTACGGCTGTCGGCCCCAACGGCACGAGCGATTGGCGCTGGAGTCGGCACAAAGTCGCGATGAATCCCCCAACGACCGTTTCAACTCCGCCGCGGCCGCGCGCTGGCGCGCAAGGCCATGACAACAAGCCCCGGGTAGCGCCCGCGAGCGTTGCCGGCCTGGCATCGTCGTTTCCGACCACGATTCGCCAAGACGAGGCATGGGACACCTTCTTCGGCCCACGCTATGCCGGGAACGACCGTGCTCGGGCACTCTGGGACAGCTGCGCGATAGACACGCGCCATCACGCCGCCGAGCTGAGTGAGGAGTTGGCGAGTTGGAGTACCGGACGCCGCATGGCCCGCTTTCAGCAGGAGGCGCTGGGGCTGTGCATCACGGCGGCGCAGGGCGCGCTCTCGCGCGCCGAACTGGATCCGTCGGACGTGAGCCATCTGACGGTCGTTTCGTGCACCGGCTACGCGATGCCGGGTGTGGACATACGGCTGGTGCACGAGCTTGGCCTCAGCATCGGCACGCAGCGGGTCCACATCGGCCACATGGGTTGTGGTGGAGCGGTGCCCGGCTTGACCGTCACCGCCGACGCCGCCGCCGCTCGCGGACGCCCGGGACTGCTGGTGTGCGTCGAGCTTCCGAGTCTGCACATCCAACCTCCGAGTCCCGACTTGGACCAGGCTCTCATCCACGCGCTGTTCTCCGATGCCGCCGTTGCGGCGGCTGTCGTGCCGGACGGTGGAGGCTTGGAGGTCATCGACTCGGTGGCCGTCACTGTCCGCGGTAGCGAGAACCTGGCGACGCTTGATGTGACCGATCAAGGCTTTCGGATGGGCCTCTCCCCAGAGGTGCCGCGCCTGTTAGAAGCACATGCGCCTGAGACGGCCGACACCCTGTTTGAGCGAAACGGCATCTCGGCCGAGGACGTGACTGCGTGGGCGGTGCACCCGGGAGGGCCGGTGATTTTGGATGTCGTGGAGGAGAGCATCGGCCTGCCCGCCGGCGCTCTCGAGGCCGGCCGCACGGTGCTGCGTGAACACGGCAATTGCTCGTCGGCCACCGTGATGATCGTGCTCGAAGAGGTCTGTCGGCGGCATGATCTGTCGTCAGGCGACCTCGTGGTGCTGATGGCCTTCAGCCCAGGGATCACGCTTCACGCGGTCCTGCTGCGCAAGAGCTAAGCCGGCGGTAGGCTTCAGCAATGGGCTTCTGGGGGAGGGGCCGGCTCCGGCTGGGGTTGCGACGAACATCGATGGCGTTGTTGGCGCCTGTGGCTGTGGCCGTGCTTGGGGGTGGACCGGCTCTCGTTTGGGCCGCTGGCACCGCTCGGATTGCGCGGACGATCACTGTGCGAGACAACGCGCGCTTACGGGTTGTGCGCAGCAATGGGGCCACACGCCTTGACAAGGGCCCGGTCAGCGGCACGCTTCCCGGGAGCCTGGAACTCGGCGCCGACGTGCCCGGAACGTCCACCTCCTTCACGTTCTCATTTACGCTTCACGTCGCCGGCGGCACGATCACAGGTCGTGGCAAGGGCACGTTGCACGAAGGCAATCCGCCTTATGAAACCTTCGCCGGCACAGGGATCGTGAGCTCCGGAACCGGTCGCTTTGCTCGGGTGTCAGGGGCCGGTCGCTTCTACGGATCTGAAAACCGGCGCACGCGTAGCGGCACCGTGCAAGTCGATGCGACGCTGCGCTATTGACCGGTTGGACCCGCACGCGGCGGCTGTGCCGCGCGGGGCGATCTTGGCGGTCGGAGGGTCGCTGGGATATCGTGTCCGCACCTCGGGTTGCGGCTAAGGAGGCGGGAGCAGGCGATGGCGGCGAGTGCGACAGATACGCGGCGTTGGATGCAGGGAGCATCTTCCCCGCTGCGTGGTGCCCTGCTTGGCTTGGTGCTTGACCAGCCTGGCCGCGGCGGCGAGCTGGCCTCCCGGTTGGCGCGCGGCCTGGGCGAGCAGTGGCGGCTGAACCCCACTGACGTCTACCGGCTGCTCACCAGGTTGGTCTCCGAGGGCCTGTTGTGCACGGAGCAACAGGAGGCGCCTGGGACAGCGCGTGGGGTTCGCGTCGTGTATCACCCGACAGAGCGGACCTCTGAGGCGCTGACGCGCTGGCTGGAGACCGTCGTGCCCCGTGAGCCCGCCCGCTCGACGCTCCACGCGAAACTACTGGCGGCGCGAGGAACGCGCGACTTTCGCCTTCTGATCCGCTCCCTTGAGATGCACGAGGACGAATGTCTCGCGTTGGCGAGACTTGTGCCGCCGATGGCCGCGTCCCCGGGGTCGTGGCGAAGCCTCTTGCTGGATTGCGTGCGAAACGGCGCCTGGCTGCAACTGCAGGCCGAGATTGAGTGGGCCCAGCAGACCCGCCAGCGCATTCAGGAGCTCGCCGACGGTGAATAACGACGACCTCACGATTCCAAGCCCGGCCCGGCCCGGCCCGATTCTGTCGTTCCGCAACGTCGTCAAACGGCGCTCTGACGGGCTTCGAGAGGTTGTCGTACTTGACGGCGTGTCGCTGGAGGTCGCAGCCGGCGAGTTCGTAGGCGTGCACGGCGCACGGCGCTCGGGAAAGTCAACACTGCTTCAGCTGGCGGCGGGGTTGGAGCTGCCCGACGACGGCGTGGTCGTCTCGGCCGGGTGTGACGTCGGCGCGGCATCGGCGGTCGATCGGGCTCGACTGTTGCGCGGCTCAGTCGGCCTTGTCTCGGCGGATCACTGGCACGTGCGTCCACGGGCCACGGTCGTGGACTACCTAGTGCTGTCTTTGGGAGCGGACGGAGTCACCGCCACCCAGGCAAAGCGGCGCGCATACGGCGCTTTGGACGAGGTCGGAATGGCCGGCATCGCGCTGGAGTCCTCTGGATCGCTTCCCGCGGTCGATCGCGTCAAGCTGATGCTCGCGTGTGCGTTGGTGCGTGAGCCACGACTGCTGTTGATTGACGAGCCCGCGGTGATCCCGAGCCTCAGCGGACGCGACCGCTTCATGGCACTTGTGCGTGAGGCGGCCAAGGACCGCAACATGGCTGTGGTGGTGGCATCAGAAGAGCTTGCGGCGGTTCAGGGGGCCTCGGTGTTCGTGTCGCTGAGCGGCGGACGACTGAGGTCCAGCGATCGTCAGGGCGTCGTCGTGAACTTCCCCAGCCTTCAGCGTGCTGCAGGAGAGAGCGCCGGAGCGTGAGCCAGCTTGAGCTGCGCGACGTCGTCAAGCACTACAGCAGCGGCCCCGAAGCGGTACGCGCGGTCGACGGCGTCTCGCTGACGATCGACGAGGGGGAACTGATAGCGCTGTTCGGGCCCAGCGGGTCCGGCAAGACCACGTTGCTGTTGCTTGCCGCCGGCCTGGACGTCCCCGATTCGGGCTCTATCCACTTCGGCGACCGCGATATAGGCGCGATGGATGAGCTTGAAAGCGCGCGCTGGCGCCGGCGCGAGGTTGGCTTCGTTCTGCAGGCCTTCCACCTGATGTCGCACTCCTCGGCGCTTGACAACGCGATGATCAAGCTGCCCGCCGACGGTCTGACACTGCGTGAGGCACGCGCACGGACCACGGGGTGGCTTGAGCGCGTCGGCCTGGGGTCGCGGATCCAATACGCCGCAAACCAGCTGTCCACCGGCGAGCGCCAGCGTGTAGCGATCGCACGCGCGTTGGTCAGCGAACCCGGCCTGCTACTCGCCGACGAGCCGACGGGCAACCTGGATTCCGAGCGCACCCATGAAATCCTCGCTCTGTTGCGCGACGTCTGCCATGAGCGCCGGATTCCTGGGCTGCTTGTGACCCACGACGCCGAGGCGGTCGGCTTCGTCGACCGCGTACTCACCCTGCGCGACGGGCGCCTGGTCGAGGGGTTGCCGGCCAAGCCGGGCGCCGTACGGGCGTGAGAGGACTACTGAACCCAAAGATCTTTGACCTGCGGGCAAGTCTGGTTGCGCACATGTATGCGCACCGCCTGCGCGCGCACGCCGTACAGGAGGCTCTTGCCGGCGGAGGGATCGCGGTCGGCGTTGCACTGTTGGTAGGCGTCGTCGCCTCAAGCGCGACGCTGACACGAGCCGGCGACGAACTGATTCGGGGCCTTCAGGGCAACGCGCGCCTCGCGCTGTCGGCACGCTCGCCGGAAGGCTTCCCGGAAGCCACCGCCGAACAGGCGGGCAGCCTGCCCGGCGTCAAGGTTGCCGTCTACGTGTTGCGCGCAAACGTGTCCATTCGCGGCGCCCAACACCGCTCGCCGGTCCAGCTCATCGGCATCACGTCGAACCTGCGTGAACTCGGTGGTGTGGCGGTCCGGGAAATCGAATCAGAAGCCGAAATCCGTTCACTGCGCGGTGGCATCGGCCTGCCGCAGTCGGTGGCCGAATCAACCGGCTCAAGCGTGGGAGAGACCGTCACGGTGCTCGCCCGTGGTCAGGCGCAACCGGCGCGCGTGCATGTCGTCATCCGTGGAGGGCGCGCCGCGCCGCTGACCGCGAGCCCAGTCGCTGTCGCGCTGTTGCCCACCGCGCAGCGCTTGACGGGCCTGGCCGGCCGCGTGACCGAGGTACTCATCGAGCCCGACGCAGGCGCCGAAGGCAAGGTCCGGCAGGAGCTCGACCACCTGGCGGCGGGGCGCCTTGAGGTAAGCGGGGCTGAACACGAACTGCAACTGCTCGCCCAGGCGACCGGGCCAAGCCACCAGTCCACGACGTTGTTTGCCGCTGTCGGCGCAGCGATCGGCTTTCTGTTGGCGGTGACCGCCGTGCTGCTGACGATTCCCGAGCGGCGCAGGTTCATCGGCGAGCTACGCCTGGACGGTTACGACTGGCGACAGGTGCTCGTGATTCTCGGCTTTCAACTGATCGTCCTCGGCCTGATTGCGTCGGCCGTCGGCGTTGTCGTGGGTGAGATCCTCGCGAGCACCCTGTTTCACCAGTCAACGGCGGGGTTGAATGTTGCGTTCCCACTTGGAAGCCACGAGATCGTTGACGTACGCTTGGTCGTCGCTGCGCTGGTGGCCGGCGTCTTGGCGTCGCTGCTGGCGGCCATTCCGCTGGGGCTGGATCTGGGGGTCCATCGACGTGGCGGACGGGTCCGGCAGGGCATAGACGTGGAGGTCATCCCGGCGCGGGTCGTCGGCGTGCTGGCGGCGGTCGGCGTCGCCCTGGTTATTGGTGCCGGCGTCGTGTTGATCGTCGTGCCCAGCCTGACGATCGTTGGCACCTTGGTGATAGGCGGCGCGGTGCCGTGTCTGGTGCCCGTCATGTTGATGGGAGCGATCCGCGGGATCGAATGGATAAGTGGGCGGGCCCGCTCCAGTGCGCTGATCGTCGCCGCCGAGGAGTTGCGCGGCGCCAGCCTCCGCGCGACGGTGGTCGCGGTTGTCGTCGGCCTTGCCGTCTACAGCACCACTGCCATGACCGGTGGGCAGCGCAACCTGTTCACCGGCTTTGAACTCGCCGCCGCCCAGTACTTCGGGACAGCGGACATCTGGGTGGCGCCGCCGGATGACATCGTTGATGTCAACCCGTTCCCGGTGGGCCGGACTCTGACGCAGATCGCAGCCCTGCCGGGCGTTGCCTCCGTTCGTGCCTATGAGGCCGGGCTCGACGACATCGGCAACGCGCGAATAGCTGTGATCGGCCGCCCCGTCAGCGACCCCACGCTGATCCCAGCAAGCCAGGTGCTCAGCGGGGATCTGGCGAAGGCCAATCGGCTGCTGAGAGCCGGTGGGTGGGCTGCGATATCGGCCGGCTTCGCCAACACCCGACACCTGAAGATCGGCGACTCTTTCCCTCTTCCCACGCCGTCTGGCTCGGTGCCCTTCAGGATCGCCGCGATCACGACGAACCTGGCGTGGCCACCCGGAGCCATCACGATCAACGCCGTCGACTTCCGGCACTTCTGGCACACCACTGAAGCAAGCGCTCTGGAGGTCACCCTGAGGGGGGGTGTGAGCGTCAGCGAAGGCAAGCGCCAGTTGGCAGGGGTTCTGGCGCAGCGGCCTGGGTTGACGGCCCGGTCCTCGGCGGAACGCATCGCGCGTAACAAGGCCAGCGTTTCCCAGCAGCTTGAAAGTCTCACCGTGATCTCGACGCTGCTGCTGCTCGCGGCGGCCGTGGCGGTGGCACTCACCCTCAGCGCTGCCATCTGGCAGCGGCGGCTCGGCCTGGCCTCACTGAAGGTCCATGGATACGACCACCGCCAGCTATGGCGGGCACTGCTGTTGGAGTGCGCCGTCGTCCTCACCAC
>CAJCIJ010000125.1 GCA_903970315.1 Actinomycetota bacterium | reverse complement strand
CGACCACGAGGTCCAGCTCCGACGCCGGCGGGATGGCTCCCGCTGACCCGTCCGGCGGATCGCTGGAGAACATCTCCTCGCTGGGGTTGACGACGAAGTTGCCGTCCACCTTGCCGATACGCACGGCGCCAACGGGGCCGGCAAAGGGCACATTTGAGATCATCAGCGCCGCCGACGCACCGTTCATGGCAAGGATGTCGTAGGTGTGTACGTGATCGACCGAAAGCGGGATCGCCACAAGCTGGGTGTCGTAGCTCCATCCCTTCGGGAACAGCGGGCGCAGGGGTCTGTCGATCATGCGCGCCGTCAGCGTCGCCTTTTCGCCTGAGCGCCCCTCGCGCTTAAAGAAAGAGCCGGGGATCTTCCCGGCTGCATACATCCGCTCCTCCACATCGACAGTCAACGGGAGGAAATCGACGTCGCGCTTGGCGCCTGCCGTGGCCGTCGCCAGCACCATCGTGTCGCCCTGGCGGACGACCACCGCGCCGGATGCCTGCTTGGCCATCCTGCCGGTCTCAAACGAAATCTCACTGCCTGCGATCTCCACGGAGACGCGCGTAATCTGGTCACTGCTCATTGAAATTCTCTTACCTTCCTTCTCCGCCGGATCGCCGCCTTGCGCGGCCGCTTCGGCTGGAGTCTGTTTTCTTGTCTTGACGTTGAACGCACGGAGCTTAGCGGACCGCCATTGGCGGTCCGTCGGCTGGCAGGCCACCCGAACTGAGCTCCGATCACCTTCTGAGACGACGTGATGCGCACCTTGGCGCGCGCTTGTGAGCGCGGCGCTGCGGCGGACCGCCTACTTGCGCAGGCCGAGGTCCTTGATCAGCGCCCTGTAGGAATCCAGGTCGCTGCGCTGCAGGTAGCCGAGCAGTCGCCGACGGTGTCCCACCATCCGCAGCAGTCCGCGGCGTGAGTGGTGGTCGGCCTTGTGCTCGCGCAGATGCTCGGTGAGGTGGTTGATGCGCTCGGTGAGCAGCGCCACCTGCACTTTGGTGTCGCCCGTGTCCTGCTCGTTTGAGCCGAATTGGGCCGTTATCTCGCGTTTGCGCTCAGTGGTTGGGAACATAAACTCAGGACAAGCTAGCAGACCGGCCCGCGTGCGCATCGACGATCCGACGGGTCTGCGCCACGTCGAGGGCCATCTGCTGGACCAGTGCCTCGCTGGAGTCAAAGCGGCGCTCCCCACGGAGGCGGTGCAGGAACCACAGTCGCAGCTCGCGCCCGTAGATGTCACCGTCGAAGTCGATCAGGTAGGCCTCGATGAGCTCACCGCGGCCGGTGGCAAAGGTGGGCCGCACACCCACGCTTACCGCCGCCGGCACAGCGTCGGCCAACAGCCCGTGCGCGCCTGCAGCGGGCGGGGCAGGCGCGTCTGACGGGGCAGGCGCGTCTGACGGGGCAGGCGTAAGGCCGTCGCGGCCTGAGGCGGTCTGGACCACCGACGCGGTACATGCGTAGACGCCGTGGCCGGGGGTCACGAGAGTCTCGTCAGGGATCAGGTTGGCGGTTGGATAGCCCAGTTGCCTGCCGCGGGCATCGCCGTGGACGACCTCGCCGCGCACCTCAAAGGGCGCCCCCAGGAACACCTGGGCGCGGTCGACGTCGCCGGCCGCCAGCAGCCCGCGGATGTGGCTGGAGGAGACGATCTCGCCGTCGACCTCCAACATCGGGTGCACGACGGTCTGAAAGCGGCCGTCGGCCCGCAGTAGCTCCGGCGTGCCCTGGGCGCGGTGCCCGAAGCGAAAGTTCTCGCCCACCGAGACGCGCTCGGCTCCGAGCGCCCCGACGAGCACATCGTCGATAAACGACTGCGCGCTGCGCGCGGCAAAGGACGTCGAGAAGGGGATCACGATCATCTCCGACACACCCATGGCGGCGACCAGTTCAGCCTTGGTGGCAGACGTGGTCAGCAGCCTGGGCGTGTGCTCGGGTGCCACCACCGACACCGGATGGGGGTCGAACGTGAGCACACTGTCTGAGCCGGCGATCACCTGGCGGTGGCCCAGATGCACGCCGTCGAACGTGCCCACGGCCAGCCGTCGGGGGCGCCGCTCGGCGTCGGTCAGGCTCACGATCTTCACGGTGCCGGGAGCCTAATGGTTGCGCCCAGACGCCACGGTCGGCCAGGGCCAGGGCCGCCGCGCCGAGCGCGAGTCAGAGCACGGCGAGCGCCTGCTCGATGGTCAGCGCAGCGGGGGCCTGCGGCAGCCATCCCTGCGCATCGCGCGCCGGCGGGGCCACGGCGTCGCCGACGGCAAACGGCCCGATGGCGGTGCGGCGCAGGGCCTCGCAGTAGGCGTCGCCCAGATCGGCGATCAGTGACCTGACGTAGGTCCCCGACGAGCATTCGATCGCAAAGCCCGCGCGATCGCCGTCGCGCCAGAGCTGATCGAAGCTTGTCACGGTCACGATCCGCTCGGGCATCTGGAAGCGCTCGCCGCGCCGGGCTCGCCGGTAGGCGCGCTCGCCACCGATCTTCACCGCGGAGTAAATTGGCGGGCGCTGGCGCAACTGCCCTGTGGGCAGGTGCGGCTGCTGCGCAGGGACCCTGCTCGTGTGAACGATCTCCCCCTCGGGGTCGCCCGTGGTCGATGTCGCCCCCAGCACTGCCACGGTCTCATACCGCTTGGGAAGCTCCATGAACGTGCGCTGCAGGCGCGTGGCCCTGCCGACGAGCACCAGCAGCAGCCCCGTGGCAAACGGGTCCAGGGTGCCCGCGTGGCCGGTCTTTGCGCCTCCAAACGCGCGCCGCACCGCGGCAACCACGTCATGGGAGGTCGCGCCGGCGGGCTTGTCGATCAGCAGCACCCCCTCCACGCGGGCGGCTCACCCCAGGGGTGCAGAGTGTCCCAGTTGGGCCTGGATCTCGGCCCGCAGGAACGCGATCAGCTCGTCAACGGCAAGCGACGTCGAGAAGCCCGCCGCGCGGCGGTGCCCGCCGCCACCCTGCGCCCTGGCGATCTGCGAGACGTCGACGTCATCGTCGATGGCACGCAGAGACACCTTGGATTCCCCGAGCCTGTCGGCGTCGGTGAGCTGTCGCACCAGCGCCGCCACCTTGGTGGCGCGCACCGCGCGCAGGTGGTCCACGATGCCCTCGGCGTCGGCCTGGCCGGCCTCGGCAAGCGCGAAGTCCTCGGCCGTCAGCGACGCCAGCGTGAGCGTGCCGGCGTCAAAGCGCTGGACGGCGCCAAGGGCACGCGCCAGCAGCGCGAGCCTGGCCAGCGGCACGTCCTCATACAGGCGCCTGTAGACCGTCTGAACCTGCACACCGGCTTCGATCAGGGCGGCGGCCATCTGGTGGGCGCGCGGTCCGGTGCTCTCGTACATGAACCGTCCCGTATCGGTCACCAGCCCCACGTACAGCGCTTCGGCGATAGGTACCGGGGGCGTGATGCCAAGCTCTAAGTAGATCTCCCACACCAGCTCGGCCGTACACGAAGCGTCGGCGACCACATGGTTCAGCGTGCCAAAGAGAGTGTTGTCGTGGTGGTGGTCGATGTTGACCAGGAACGCGCCGCCGCTGAGCACAAGCGATGGGCTGCGGTCGATGTTGCCGCAGTCCAGAAATACGATCGTGCGCTCGCCAATGTCCTCGGGCACCTCGTGGATGAGATCCTGCAGGACAAACAGCGAGTACTCGTCGGGCAGCGGCAGGTCGCGCTGGGCCATGAACATCTCGACGTCCTTGCCAAGGGACTTCAGCAGCCCGTGCATCGCCACAAGCGACCCCAGGGCGTCGCCATCGGGGTTCTCGTGGGTGGCAACCACGAAGCGCGTGTCCTGTTGCAGGCGGCGGACTACCTCGCGGCGCACCTGCGCGGGCGTGGCATCGGTTCCGGCGAAAAGATCGGTGGAGCTCATCGCGCCAACCGCTCTTCGGAGATCCCCTCGACGCTGGGCGGCGGCGGCTCGGCATCCAGCAGCTCGCCGACGCGCATTGCGCTCTCGGAGGTCTGGTCATAGACGAAGCTCAACACCGGCGTGCGCTTGAGATGGAGCTCGGTCGCCAGGCGGTGCTGGATGAACCCGTGCGCACTGCGCAGACCCTCGAGCATGCTCTCGCGCTGCTCGTCGCCGACGCTGTGGCCGAAGCCGTCAAGGGCGCTGACGTACACCCTGGCGTGGCTTAGATCTGGGCTGGTTTTCACGCTTGTCACCGTCACGAACCCCACTCGCGGATCTTTCAGTTCTTTGGTCGCCACCTCACCGACCACCTGGCCGATCGCCTCGTTGACGCGACGCATTCGATCCAAGCTCATGCCATCCACTCCCCTGCGGCAACCTCAATATATGCCGTGCGCGCCAAGCCGGGCCGCGCGGCGCGCGTTGCGCGGCGGGTGCCGGTCACGGCGCAACGGCCGACCCTGGCGCCGGCGTCGCTACCGGTGCTCAGCTGAGCTCGCGCTCGACGGAGCGCGTCTCATACAGTTCCAGGACGTCGCCCTCCTTGAGGTCCTGGAAGTTTACGAGGACGATCCCGCACTCAAAGCCCGTCGCCACCTCCTGGACGTCCTCGTTGAAACGACGCAGGCTGCCCACGGTGGTGTCGTAGATCACGGTGCCCTCCCTGACGACGCGCACCTGGGCACCCCTTCGCGCCTTGCCCTCGGTGACGTAAGAGCCGGCGATGGTGCCCACGCGAGAGGCACGGAAGATCTGGCGCACCTCGGCCTGGCCCATCGTGCTCTCGACCTCCTCGGGCTCGAGCATGCCCTGCATGGCCGCCCGCAGATCGTCGATCGCCCGGTAGATGACCGAGTACGAGCGGATCTCGACGCCCTGCTGATCGGCGAGCTTGCGGGCGTCGCCCACGGGCCGCACGTTGAACGCCAGGATCAGCCCATCGGATGCCGCGGCGAGCATCACGTCTGACTCGTTGATGCCGCCGACCGCGCGGTGGATGATGTTCACCGAGACCTCGCCCTGCGGGAGCTTGGCGATCTCGTCCTCGATCGCCTCAAGCGAGCCGGCGACGTCGGCCTTGATCACCAGGCCGAGCTCCTTGACGGCCCCTGCCTTGGCGAGCTTGAACACGTCCTCCAGTGAGATCTTGCGTCCCGCCCGCCGGGCGAGCGCCTCGGTCTTCAGCCTCGTGGCGCGCTCGGCAGCGAGCTGGCGTGCGCGCCGCTCGTTCTCCACCGACCTGACCGCCTCGCCGGCTTCAGGCACGCCGTCAAATCCCAGCACCTCCACGGGCTCGCCCGGTAGCGCCTCCTCGACGCGCCCCCCCGCCCAGTCGTGCATCGCGCGCACGCGGCCGAAGTTGACGCCGGCCACGAGCGCATCTCCCACGCGCAGCGTGCCGCGCTGGATCAACACGGTCACGACCGGGCCGCGACCGGGGTCAAGCTTTGACTCGATCACGGTGCCCGACGCCGGTGCGGCGGGGTTTGAGCGAAGCTCCTCGAGCTCGGCCACCACTTGGAGGGTGTCCAGCAGCTGCTCCAGACCCTCGTGGGTCTTGGCGCTGACGTCGACAAACTCGATCTCACCGCCCCACTCCACCGGCTGCAGGCCGTGCTGGGCCATCTCGGCGCGCACACGCTCGGGGGCTGCGCCCTCCTTGTCGATCTTGTTGACCGCCACGAGCACGGGTACGCCCGCGGCCTTGGCGTGGTCGATCGCCTCCTCGGTCTGCGGCTTGACGCCGTCGTCGGCTGCAACCACGATCACCGCAACGTCGGTGACACGCGCGCCGCGCGCGCGCATCGCCGTGAACGCCTCGTGGCCGGGTGTGTCCAGGAAGGTGATGCGCTTGCCCGCGTGGGTGACCTGGTAGGCGCCGATGTGCTGGGTGA
>CAJCIJ010000124.1 GCA_903970315.1 Actinomycetota bacterium | reverse complement strand
AGATCTACACTCTTTCCCTACACGACGCTCTTCCGATCTCAACGTCATAGTCGGCCATCACTTCCACGAGCTGGTCACCGCTGACGCCGTGGAGCAGTTGAAGCAGGTCGTGATGGTGCTTGGCCGCCGCAAGCATGCGCTCGCGATGGTCGCTTGAGCGACCGATGCTGAGCACCCGAGCGGCCCGGTGCAGCGGGCGAACATCGGCAAAGAGGGCATCGCTCACGGGCGCTGGGATGGCGCGCCAGACCGTGGCATCGCCAATCGCCTTTCCCGTGACCGTGGTGTCAAAGCTCACCAGCCGATCACAGCTCGCAGGGTCAAAGCCCTGATCTGCCGGCAAGCCGCCGACGAGAACCCCAAGCGTCGCAAAGTCGCGGCGCCCGTCGGCAAGCTCGCGCTGGATCGCCGGTGCGATCGCCGGCGGGTCGATCAAGACCGCCACGTCGGGGTCAAAGCCGCGCATCGCCTCGATTGCGGCGGCGGGGTCGGCGGCGGCGGGGAACACTCGCGGCTGTAGCCCAAACGCAGCCGCCGTGGGGGCGCACGTGTCAAGCCACACCTTCGAGCCGAGGTAGGCGATCCGCCTGGGCGTCGGCCACAGCGGGCGGTCGCCCGCGTACCCGGGAACCTCACCTGGCCCGGCCACGCTCGCGGCCTGTCCCGCCCGTCGCGTAGCTGCAATCGCGCTCATGGGCACCGGTACGATAGCTGCGCACCTGCCCCGGTGACCTCCGTATGTCCGAATCCCCCACCCGCAGCGAACCCTTCCGGTGGCCCCCAGAAACAGTCCGGCGGCCCGCATGAAGGTGGCCTTCCTGGTCAACGACCTCCAGCTCTCCGGCGGGATGAACGTGATCGTCAATCACGCCCGCCGCCTGGCAGCGCTCGACGACTGGGAGGTCACGTTGGTGCTCGTGCGAGACCCCGACGGCGCCGCTTGGCGCGACCATGCCGGCGATCGACCCGTCAGGGTGCAGACGCGCGATCAGGCCCTGACCGAACACTTTGACGTGGCCGTGGCGACCTGGTGGGAGACCACGTTCACGCTGTTCGAGCTGGCCGCCGACCGTTACGCCTACTTCGTGCAGAGCCTGGAGGACCGGTTCTACCGGCACGACGAGGCCGGCCGCCTGGGTGCCTCCCTGACTCTGGACCTGCCCGTGGCGTTCATCACAGAGGCCCGCTGGATCGCCGACACGCTCGCATCGTTGCGGCCCGATGCTCCCTGCTACTTGGTTCCAAACGGCATCGACAAGGCGATCTTCTCGCCGGGCGACGGCGAGCCTGCCGAGAGCGGCTCGGCGCTGCGCATCATGATCGAGGGCTCCCCAAGCTCGTGGTTCAAGCACGTGCACGCGGCCGTCGATGCGGCCGCTGCGATGACCGAGCCGCGCCACGTGACCGTGGTGACGGGCGACCGCACGGGACTGGGTGAGGTCGCAGCCGACGAAGTTGTTGGACCGCTCAGCCAGGCGGAGCTGGCGGACGCATACCGGCAGACTCATGTGCTGCTGAAGCTGTCGAGCGTCGAGGGCATGTTCGGCCCTCCGCTTGAGGGGTTTCACTGCGGCGCAACCTGCGTCGTTACGCCGGTCACGGGCCACGAGGAATACATCGAGCACGGCCACAACGCGTTGGTCGCCGACTGGGACGACCTTCGTGGGACCGCCCGGCAGCTTGACCTGCTCGCCCGCGACCGCGAGCTGCTGACGCACCTTCGCCAGGGAGCGCTCCAGACCGCCGAGCGATGGCCGTCGTGGGACCAGACAAGCCCGCTGATGGCAAGCGCATTGGAAGCAATCCTGCGCGAGCCTCAACCCACCGCGTTGGCCGCAAGCGCGCGGCTGCTCGCCGACGCACGAGCAGGGCTGGAGACCTACAACGCCCATCTCCGAGAGCTGGCCGACTGCCGGCGCCGCGCATTGCGCTTTGAGCGGCACCTTCTGCGCCTGCGCAAGATGCGCGCGGTGCGCTGGTTGCTGGCGCTGCGCCGATACCGGGCCGTGAGGGTCGTTGCCCGGCCGCTTCGACCGCTGACCAGCCGCCTGCGCAGGGTGGTGTCGTGAGTGTCCCCAGGGGCAGGTCGGCGACGTGAGTGTCCGCCAGGCGCTGCACCGCCTGACCGGGCGCGCGCAACCTGCGCCTCCCTTCGGCTACCGCGGTGCTGCCACGATGCTCGAACTCGCGCGTTCGGGTCCGGCACCGTTGCAGCCAAACGCGCCCCCACCGGGCGCCAGCCTCCACGTAGCCGCAGTGATTCCATCGTTTCGGCGTGGCAGCGGCGGGCACGCGATCATCGTTCGCCTGCTCGAAGGCCTGCGCCTGCGCGGGCACCGCGCCTCGATCCACCTCGAGGACTCCGACGGACGACACTCCGAAGAGCCCTCCGCCGTCACGCAGCGCAGCTTCCGCGAGTTCTTCGGAGCCGAGGAGATCGAGTTGGACTGCGACTTCCGTTCGTGGGCGGGGGCCGACGTGGTGCTTGCCACCGGCTGGCAGACAGTCGCTCGAGCCCTCCTGCTGGACGGGGCTGCCGCGCGAGCGTACCTGGTGCAGGATCACGAGCCCGACTTCTATGCGGCCTCGGTCGAGAGGCTGTGGGCAGCCGACACATACCGGCAGGGCATCCACTGCATCGCCGGCAGTCCCTGGCTGGCGACTGTCATGCGCGAGCGCTACGGCGCGAGTGCCAGCCACTACGACATGGGCGTCGATCACGCTGTGTACCAGCCGCCGGAAAGCCGCGGTGAGGGCCTGGCCGGCAACCTGGGCGCGCCCGACACCCATCCGGGGGGCCAGCACGACGACGTCGTGGTGTTCTACGCGCGCGATCTGACCCCGCGCCGGGCAGTGCCGCTGGGCCTGATGGCCCTGGCCGAGCTCGCGCGCAGACGCGATCACATCGACATCGCCCTGTTCGGCGAAGATCGCGCGCTCGACGTGCCGTTCGCGCACCGAAACCTGGGCATCATCGAGCCGCGGCGCCTGGCGGCGCTCTACGGCGAGGCCACCGTGGGCCTGGTGCTCTCGCTGACCAACCCGTCGCTCGCCAACATCGAGATGATGGCCTGCGGGCTGCCTTGCGTCGAGCTGGCCAGCGAGCCGATGGTTGCGAGCTTTGGCGTCGACGGACCACTGCTGCTGGCCGAGCCCGATCCGCTTGCCATCTGCGATGCCCTGGAGGCCATGCTTGACGACGCCGCCCGCCGGACCAAGGTGGCACGTGCAGGGCTAGCCCTGACTGCGCCGCGGACGTGGTCGGCGGCGGCGGCCCAGGTCGAGGACGGCCTACACACCGCCCTGACGGTCAGCGCGAACAGCTAGACGACTGCTGCGCCGACGCGGCGCCCAACGAGACACTGCTGAGCACCGCATTGCTCGCGGCGCCCGCGGGGCTCACAGGGCGCAGGCGGCCACTCACCACCGGGTCCGCGCTTGCAAAGCACGCAACCAGCGACACCTGGCGCGGGGGGGCACCTGAGCGCAGCACTACGGTGCGTCTGGTCGTTCCCAGCTGGACCGCAATCGTGCTGCTCACCGGCTGCGTCACGCCTGCTTGGGAGGGCGCTGCGGCAAGCGTCAACGTGACGGCCTCGGCCGTGCGCCCACCCCTTGGTGCGAAGGCAAACATGGAGGCCCCGACCGGACCGGCGACGGCCCCGTCCGGTGCAAGGCCGGTCGCAAGCCAGGTGGCGCGCAGCGGGTATGCCGAGGCTGTGAGCTTGAAGGTGTGTTCCGGCGACTGTCCAAGCGTCGTGCCGGCCAACTGTAGGAACGGCGACCGCTGGTAGCTGACAATCTCGCGCAAACGCGCCGAGGCTTCGACGCCTGTAAGCGCCCCCGTGGTCGTATTTATCTGAAGCCCAAGCACGGGCGGCAGGGCACTCATGGGCCACTGCGGGAGGGGCAAACCAAGCTGCTCCACCCACGCCCAGCTGAGCAGGTGCGAGTTCCAAAACAGCACCGTCCGCATACTCGTGACCGAGGCGGAAACGCCGCCGGCGGTCGTCGTTCCGGTGGGCTGGTTTTCCAGCCACGCCACGTCAGCGACACGGGCATGGGCGTCCACCCATCCGAGCGCCGAAACACTCCCAGACGTGCGACCCGAGATCCCGGGAACCTTGCCGTCGACAACCGCAAAGGCGTAACCCGTGACCAGCAGCTGGACGACAGCTGCAGCACCGCATGTCCACCACAACCGGGCCCGTGTCGAGCGACGCCATACCAGTGCCGTCACGGCCGCTGCCAGCGCCGCCAGCACAGCGAGTGCGTCTTGGCTTGTCAGGCCCCACCCCCCCAGCTCGGAAAGCCGCTGTTGGAGGACGTGCGGGACCACCGACTCCACGGGAGCCAGGAAGGCGGTTTCCTGGCTGAGTGGAGCCAGGAACGGGATTGCCCCGTAGAGCGCCGCCAGAACAACCCCGCACAACGCTATGTCTGACGCCGACACTCCCCGCTGCTCAAGAGCTGCGAACGCACCCAACCAGAACACCGGCACCACGTAGAAGAAGTAGCGCTCTTCGGTTCCCACCCCGAGGTATCCGCCCTGCGAGTAAGCCGTGAACACCACGAAAACGCCAAGCATGGCGCCGGCACACAGCAGATAGACGCCGCCCCGCTCGAGCTGGGGCTTTGCCATACGGCGTAAAAACCACGGGATCGACACCAGCGCGGGCAGCAACCCCACCCCGAGCGCCAGTGCGATCAACTCGACCAGAAGCGCCTCGGCCATGTTCGGCGGCAGCACGCTGGTGCGGTAGACCACGTTGCTGTACGTGCCCAGGAACTGTTCGAGGCTGGTGGTGGCCAGCGCAAGATAGAGGAGCACCGGGAACCCGACGACACAGACCGCCAAAAGGAACGGATGGCGGGGCGCCGCCTCGCGTACGGCCGCGAGCGCGCGCGCACCGAGCCGGCGGTGTCCGCCAACCCTCAGGGCGCTCACCACCACGACGGCCACGAAATAGCCCAGCAGCACCGATGTGAACTCGGCGCGCGTCACGATCAGCAGCGCTATGGCGGCGAGCGCCGCAGCGTCATTGCGGGCCCGTGGGCGCCAGACCGCGTAACAACAGGCCAACAGGGTCCACCAGAACAACGGGTAGGCCAGGTTCTCCTCGAACAGGGCCGAGGTGATCGTCAGCCACGGTGCCGCCGCACTCAACAGCGCTGCAGCCACAGCGCTCCAGCGGGAGCGCAACAGCACGCGCCCCATCCAGTACACCGGAATCACGACGCTTACAAACAGGACAGCGCTGATCACATGATCGACACGGATGGCCTGCGCTCCGTGGAGGAAGCGAAAAGCGACCGATAGCACCAGCGGGTACAGGCGACTCGTAGCGCGGGCGTCC
>CAJCIJ010000123.1 GCA_903970315.1 Actinomycetota bacterium | reverse complement strand
GCACTGATCGTCGCCCGAGCGTTGCCCTCGCGCCAGGTCTTGGCCGACTGGCGCAGACCGCTGATCACAGGCGCCGCCACCGGGGCCGCCGGCACGACCACCGCTTGGCTGGCCGACGCACCGCTTGAGCCGTTGCAGCTCGCCGTCTGGCCGGTGAAGATCAGCTGCGTCGAGCATCCTGCGTTGTCGGTCACGGTCAAGGTGACCGTGTAGGTGCCGGGCTTGGCGTAGATGTGGGTAGGGGTTGGCCCTCCGCTTGCCACGGTGGTGCCGTCGCCGAAGTTCCATTCGTAGGCGGCCACGGTTTGGCCGGCGTAGGCGGTGGAGGCCGAGCCGTTGAAGCTCGTGGCGCTGCCGCTGGGGGCCGGTGCAGCGGTGAAGGCCGCAGTTGGCGCCTGGTCGGGAGTAATCGCCACTGCCTGCGCATAGGAGTCCGTCTTCGTTTCGCAGTTCGGCGCTGGGCATGGAATCGGCGCAAGCGCGCCGCTGGCTTCAATGGAAAACGGCGATACCAATGCGGCGTCCGCGTTGCTGGTGTAGAGCAACCCGCTGTTGGGGGTGACGGCGATGCCGACCGGTTCTTTCATCACGGTGCAGTTGCCCGGCAGGCATGCGATCTGGTTCAGTGAGCCGTTGGCTTCGATCACAAACGGCGAGACTGCGCCGGAGCGGTCTGCGGTGTACAGCCACCGACCATTGGGGCTCACGGCGAGACCATAGGGGGCCACGGCAGGCTTGCAGTCGCTGCCCGGGCACGGAATCGGCGAGAGCGTGCCGTTGGATTCGATTGAGAATGGCGACACATTTTCTTCGTGGGTGCTCTCCACGTACAAGAACCTGCCGTTGGGGCTGGTGGCCACCGCCCAGCCGCCCTTGCCGTCCTTGCAATGCGATTCCGGGCATGGAACTTTCGAGAGCGCGCCGTTGGCTTCGATCGCGAACACCGAGACATATTCCCCGTCGTTGTTAGCGACGTAGAGGAACTTGCCGTTCGGACTCACGGCTACGCCCTCAGGGTCTCCTTCCGTGACGCACGCGCTGAGGGGGCAGGGGATCGGACCAGCGAGCCGTTTGCCTGGATCGCAAACGGAGAGACTTCGGGACCTTCGAAGTCTGACGCATAGAGGAACTTGCCGTTGGGTGTGATCGCAAGCCAGTACGGATCGGTTCCCGTTTCGCAGTCGGCCGTCGAGCACGCGATAGGCGCAAGCGCGCCGCCCACCTGGATCGAAACGGCGAGACGCTGCTGTTGTCCGAGTTGACCGTGTACAGGAACTGGCCGTTCGGGGTTACCGCGACACTCTCCGGGTACCTCCCAGTTTCGCAGTTGGTCACCGAGCAGGCGATCGGCACGAGCGCGCCGTTCGCTCCAATCGAGAAGGGGGACACGCCTTCGCCGTTGGCTACGTACACCTGGCTTGCCGACGCGAGCGCCGGCATCAGCAGCGCCCCCATTAGCGCCCCCGCCAGCGCCAGGATCGTGCCGAGTGCCGGCCGGTGTGCGGTGGCTGTCGGAGTACGCCGCAACACGGGCATCTCTTCTACCAGATCGCGGGCACACGGACGGCCGATGGCGTCCTACCAGAGGCCCCCCGCGAATTTCATTTGTTCGTTTCGGTTCGTTCGCTGTCAGCCGCACAAAACCCTGGTTGTTCGGTACATTTGAGTTGTGGTTCAGCCGCACAAACAGCAACGGGCTCGTCGTGGCCGGCCGGCCCGGGCAGACGTATACGCCCGCCTGAACCTGCAGATCAGCGAGCTGCGCGATCAGCTTGGAGGGTTGCCGTCACCGCTCCAGGCCCAGGACATCTGGCGTGGCATTTGGCTGCAGGAGGCGCACCACTCGACGGCGCTTGAGGGCAACACGCTCGTGCTGCGACAGGTCGAGCAGCTCCTGCAGGAGGGCCGCGCTGTGGGCAACAAGGAGTTGGCCGAGTACATGGAGGTGCGCGGCTACGCCGACGCAGCCACCTGGGTTTACGGTCAGGCGATCGAGCCGGGGGACTGGTCGGCCGGGGAGCTGCTCTCACTCAGTGAGGTCCGCCACGTGCATGTGCTTGCGCTGACGCCCGTGTGGGGGGTCGCGCCGCACCCCGTTGCCAGCGGCAGCGAGCGGCCCGGCTCCTTCCGCGAGCACGACGTGCTCCAGTTCCCCGGCGGCATGACCCCGCCGCCTTGGCCGGAGGTGCCGGCGCTGATCACCGACTGGCTCGCCGACGTCCAGGCGCTGCGGGACGCCGGCGCGGTCGCCGAGCCCGAAACGCTCGCCGACCTACACGCGCGCTTCGAGCGGATCCATCCGTTCCTGGACGGCAATGGCCGCGCGGGGCGGCTGGTCCTCAACCTGCTTCTGGTGCGCCTCGGCTACCCCCCGGCGATCATCTACAAGGCAGACCGGACTCGCTACCTGGCGGCGCTGCGGCGCGCCGATCAAGACGACTGCGGACCGCTGGGCGAGCTGCTCTCGCGCGCAATACTCGACAACCTCCACAGGTTCGTTGTTCCCGCGGTCGCCGGCCCCGCTCGCTTGGTCGCACTCCCAGCGCTGGCATCCGAGGACATCTCTGCCAACGCCCTGCGGGTGGCCGCCACGCGAGGGCGGCTGCGAGCCTCAAAAGCCCCCGACGGCACGTGGCGGAGCACGCGGGCATGGGTTGACTCATACCTCGCCGGCCGCTACGAGCGGCAGACGTAGGCGTCCGGGCCCCTAGCTCTTGGCGATCGTAAAGCGCAGCGTGCTAGCCGTCGAGTGCTTGCCCGAGGTGGTCGCGATCACCGAGACGGTGTAGGAGCCCGGCTTCAGTTTGGTGTGCTTGGAGATGCGCCCTGCGAAGTGCACCTTGTCGGCGCCCGCGCGCCCGCTCAGGGTCAGTGTCGCCAGGACGACCGTGCGCTTGCAGCTGTGCGCCTTGGCGTTCTTCTTGGTCTGGGCGACACACCTCTTGCCCGACTTGCGCCCGATCGCAGGCTGGGTGAAGGAGAAGGTCACGCTCGCCGCCTCGCTGAGGCTGAACGAGAAGGTCGTGCCGACAGGGGGCTTGCGCTTGCCGTGGGTCTTGCCCTTGGCACTGATCGTCGCCAGGGCGTTGCCCTCGCGCCAGGTCTTGGCCGACTGGCGCAGGCCGCTGATCACAGGCGCCACCACCGGGGCCGCCGGCACGACCACCGCCTGGCTGGCCGATGCACCGCTTGAGCCGTTGCAGCTGGCCGTCTGGCCGGTGAAGATCAGCTGCGTCGAGCACCCCGCGTTGTCGGTCACGGTCAGCGTGACCGTGTAGGAGCCCGGCTTGGCGTAGATGTGGGTCAGGGCCGGACCTCCGCTTGCCACGGTGGTGCCGTCGCCGAAATTCCATTCGTAGGCGGCCACGGTTTGGCCGGCATCTGCGGTGGAGGCCGAGCCGTGGAAGGTTGTGGCGCTGCCGCTTGGCGCCGGCGCCGCGCTGAAGGCCGCTGTCGGAGCCTGGTCGGGACTGATGGCCACCGACTGGGTGTTGGAGATGGATTTTGCGTTGCAGTTCGGCGACGAGCA
>CAJCIJ010000122.1 GCA_903970315.1 Actinomycetota bacterium | reverse complement strand
TCAACGCCAGCGCCGCCGCCGCGGACAGCGCTCCCAACAGCAGCGCAATCGCGATGACACTCACGGCCAGTCCCACGCCGCCCTCCAGCAGCAGCGTCCGGGCCCGCACGCGCACGCGGCCAACCACCAGCGCGCTGACGCCAAGCATCGCCGCGAGATTGAACGCATTTGAGCCCACGATCACCCCCACGCCGGCCGCCCGTGACCCCTTCACCAGGGCAGCCACCGCCGAGGACACCTCCGGTCCGTCGGCCGCCATGGCTGTGAGCAGCCCTATGACCACCTCGGGCAGGCCGAACCGCGCACCCAGCCGGTCCAACCGGCGCGCGAACGTCGCCGCGGCCGCAAGCGTCACCACCAGCGAAACCGCAAAGAGGGGCAGCGCGAGGGTCAGCGCCATGTTCCGTGGCTGGCGGCGGGTTTCGGTGCGGGCATCACGATCCAACGGGTCGGCAAAGAGAGTGCCGACCAGTCTTCCCGGCTCACCGCCAAGCAGCGTAGCGAAGCGGCCGTCGGGGCCAGTCGCAGCCGCGCGCGCCACTCGCCGCCGCCCGGTCCAGTCGCAGCCTCACGCGCCACTCGCGGGGGCCAACGACCGGCCTGAATCCCGCCTCGCGAGCATGCCGACACATCCGGCACCGGCCAGTGTTAGCGTCCCGTGCGCACACGATGGCGCTATGAGGAGACGATTTGGGATGCGGGCCGGACTGGCCATGGCACTGGGACTGGTCGCCACTGCGGCCGCGACGGTGCGCGCCGACAGTGCCAGAGCGCAGAGCATCCAGGGGGGCATGTGGACGTTCCAGTCCGAACCCTCCGTGTACCCAGCGGCGCTTGAAATCACCGACCCCACCCCCCCGGCCCCGACCGAGCTGCCAGGAGGCACTGTCGCCGCCGAGCGGGTGGAACAGGCCCGTGGAGACCTGTTCTTTGCACCCATCAAGAACTTCGCCCACCCCGGCAACCTGGTTGGAAAGCCGGGCCCCGAGATCGTTGAACAGGACGGCAACCTGATCTGGGAGCATCCCCTCGGCGAGCCCATCGCCGTCGAAGGACTGACGCGCGAAAAGGTCGCCATGGACTTCCATGCGGCCTCATACGACGGACAGCCCGTGCTGGTGTGGTGGGAGGGTTACATCTCGCCCGCTGGGTACGGGAACGGTGTCTGGGAGATCGTAAACCAGCACTACCAGCCCGTGGCCAGCGTGCACGCCCCGCCCGGCTTCGCGATGGATTTCCACGACATCCAGCTGACCAACCACGGCACCGCATACGTGATCGCCGATCGCCTGGTGAACGTCAGCCTGACCTGTTGTGGCGGTGCCAGCAACGGCGACATCTACGACGAGGTGATCTTCGAACTGTCCGTGAAGACGGGCCGCGTGTTGTGGGGCTGGGATCCCCTCAAGCACGTTCCCCTTCGCGACTCCTACACGGTTCCGCCGTCGGACCACAGCGCATGGGATCCGTACCACATCAACTCGATCGCCTTCTCAGCTTCCGGCAACGTGATCGTGTCGATGCGCAACACCTGGGCCGCGTACTGGATCAACCGTTACTCCACCAAGGAAAATGGCAGCGTGTTCGCGATTCTGGGCGGCCGTCGATCGACGTTCAAGCTCGGTCCCAACGCCCAGTTTGCCTGGCAACACGACGTCCTGCCGGAGGCAAACGGCGATGTGAGCATATTCGACGACGAGGCCACTCCGGCCGTGGGCAAGCAGTCGCGGGGGCTGGTGCTGGCGCTGAGCTTCAGCGGCCACACCGCCACAGTGGTCCAGGAATATGTGCTCCCGCAGCACGCCTACACCGGTAGCCAGGGAAACCTACAAGTGCTGCCAAACGGCAACCTGCTCGTCGGTTGGGGCCAGCTGCCGTACATCTCCGAATACGACCCCGAAGGCTACCTGCTTTACCTGGCCGCCTACCCGGGCCCCGACGAGTCCTACCGCGCCTTCCGGTCGCCCTGGATAGGGCTGCCGCTGACACGTCCCGCACTGAAGGTGCTCATAGAAGGGACCGGAGTGCGGGCATATGCCAGCTGGAATGGCGCCACGCAAGTGACAAGCTGGCAGCTATGGGCCGGGGCAAGCCCCGCGGAACTGACCGCCGCAGGCCCGCCGGTGCCGCGCGAACAGTTTGAGACGATGCTCGCGTCCACTGAACTGACGTCGTGGTACGCCGTCCAGGCATTCTCGGCAAAGGGCCGTGTCCTGGGGACGTCGGCCGCCGTCCCCCCGCGTGAGCCGACTGCCGTCGCGGCGCCTGCGCCGGCGGCCACTCCGCCTGCATCGACCGGCGCGGCCCAAGCCTCAGCCGGCGCACCTTAGCCTGCCACGTGCGCCGTCGCCGGCGCTCTGGTATCAACAGTCGATGGCAAAGCGCCCAACCAAGCGGTCTGACGCTTCGCGCCTGCCGTCGCTGGTGGCGTTCGGCGCGCGCACCGACCGGCTGCTCTACGAGGTGCTCATGCTTGGCAACACCGCGGCGCTGCTCGACGAGGAGGCCCCGCTCGATGAGGGCTGGCGCGAGCTGACCCAGTCGATGGCCGTCGTGGAGTCCTTCCTGGCCCACGCCGGCTCGCTGCTTGACTTCCTCTACCCGCCCAAGCGGGTGGTCAAGCACAACCGGCGCAAGCGTGGGGAGATCTTCGCGTTTGACTACTGCCGCCCCGGTTGGCAGGCCGGCGCCTGGGAGGACCTTGGCGCAGTGCGCAAGGCCATCCAGCGCGACCTCGCACATCTGAGTCTGGCTGAGCTGCCGGCGACAAGCATCGGGGAGTACGCACGCATGCTGTCCATGCTCCGGCGCGCCCTTGCGGGCTTCCTGGAACACGCCGACGGCATGCCCGGCCAGACCAAGGCACAGATCAGGACGGCCCTGGAACGCGAACGCGCGCGCGG
>CAJCIJ010000121.1 GCA_903970315.1 Actinomycetota bacterium | reverse complement strand
CGAGCTGATCCAAATCCCGAACCTCGAGCGGCTGCTGGACCGCATCAACCGCCTCTATGGCTCAAGCACTAAGTTCCCGATATGGTCAACGGAGTTCGGCTACGAGACCAACCCGCCGAACCCCGTGACGGTCCCGATGGCCACGGCCGCCTTGTACCTCAACTGGGCGCAGTACATCACTTGGTCCGATCCCCGCATCAAGTCCTATGACCAGTACCTCCTCAACGACCCACAGGCCACCAACGGTTTCACGACCGGCCTGAACTTCTACAGCGGCAAGCAGAAGCCGATCTACGCCGCCTACCGAATGCCGCTCTACATGCCCGTGTCCAGCACGTCAAAGGGCAGCCCGCTGGTCGTCTGGGGCCAGGTCCGCCCCGCCCCGAACGCGGCGGCACAGATCCACAAGCCTCAGGTTGTGCAGATCCAGTTCCGGTCCGGTAGCTCGAGCACCTTCAAGACCGTCCAGCGGGTCACGCTGACCAATCCCAACGGCTATTTCGAGGTTCATCAGACGTTCGCCGCAAGCGGTCAAGTGCGGCTACGCTGGGCCTACCCCAGCGGGCCGACGGTTTTCAGCCGGATCGCTCAGATCACGCTGAACTGATCCGAGTCAAACGAGGCTGCGAAGTCGGTCGTACTGAGCGCGATGAGTTCCTTCGACCTACCTGTCGAGGCGTCGCCGCCAGCTGATACCTCTGATCTGGGCGGTCCACCGATCGTGTGTGTGGGTCGTCGGCGTGGTGGTGTTGCGCCCGAGCGCGACAAGGCGCTGGTCCTTGTGACCTTGAGCGCGTTGGAAGGACACCCCCGGGCCGCCGCTGCGGGACGGTCGCCCGCCAAAGCGACCGCTAATCGCACTGCTGGGTGAGCTGTCGACAATTGATTCACAGGCGCCGACCTCTCGCCAGGTCGTGCCCGGCGCTGCGAGCTGAGCGCGAACGCGTCGCGGCGCCAGCGGGGATGTTCTGATTTGAGGTGCGCTGACCACGCCTCGTCACGTAGTTCCGAGCCTCGCCGTATGCCAGCCGCAGCTGATCATCAACACCACCAGAGAAGAGGCTCACGACTCAATAATTCTCCAACTACATCAGTCACTACCACTTTGCAGCTTCTGCCCGGTGCCCTCCCGGTGAACGTTCGTTAACCAGGTGGTCGCATCGCTGCAGCGAGTGCTAGCCCTGCTTTAGCCGGATTGTGATGTCCGAGCGAACCTTGGTGTCGACGGGAACACGGACCGGGTTTGTCCAGCTGCGATTATGGTCCCAGGTCTTCAGCACGTAGCGACCCGGGATAAGCGAATCGAACGCGAAGTGCACACCGAGTTTGTGGCCGACGGCACCGTGTTCCTGCTGGATGACACGTCCCTGACGGTCAAGTTGGACGGTGTCCGACCGGCTCTGGATGGCAGCGGTCGCGACGGGCGGGTTCGCAGATCCTCACGATGCCCTTGACGCCTGCGCAGCCCGACGACGCGCACAGCCGATTCTGGGCACCGCAGCCAGCGATCGCCAGCGACACCCCGGCTGCTACCACGAGGGCCCCGAGCCGTCGCCCCTGACCAGTGACCACGTTCCAGACTATGCTCAGCCGCTACGAGCCACCGCATTGTCTGTGTGCTAGCGAGGCGCTTGCTCCGTTGTAAAGGCACTCTGCTGGCGCGCTGCCGCGCCGGCTCAGCTGTCCCGGTGAGCGGGCCGTCTAACGGGCGGGGTGGCTCAATTCCGGGCGCCGCCGTGTTGAGGGCCGGTCACTGCTGCTGATCCGCACGGCTGACTACAGAGGTCAGCGGGTGGCCGCCGCAAGTCGGCGTGTGCCGTCGAGCGGCAACACGGTTCCGTCCTCCAGCTCGCGGGCGCATAGTAGCCAGCGCTCGCCCGCGAGCAACCCGAGGAGAGTGCCGTTGAACGGCCCATCGAAATCTTCGACGAGACGGACCGCCATCTGCTGTCCGAACGAAGTGTTGCCCTTGATCGACGCGATCACGACCGCCGGCAGCGGCTGCTTCCAACCGCCCGGCGACGTTTCAATCACCTGTACCTCACAGACCAGGTCGGCGGCCGCTTCCTCGGCAGTCCAGTCCAGGGCGCACAATTGCTGATACGTCGGTTGGAGTCTGGCGATCTGCGCCTCGAGCAATGCTTGGCACTGCGGATCGGCGACCGACGGCAACGCTTGGCGTAGCCAGTGATCGGCCGGGTGACGCAGCAGCCAGGCGCCGCGGTCGCTGTCGTGCGACTCCGCCTCGGGGCTTCGCTCGCGAAGATCGCGCTGGCGTAGACCGCGCTCGCGGCCGCGCCGGCCAGCGTCAACGAGCGCCTGAACCCGCTGACGGGTAGCGCGCTTCCAGTCCTCGTCCTCCCGAGCGCCTATCAGAGCATCGATTCGATCCAACAGCCGCAAGCTGTCGTGGGCGAGCCCGTGGTCGAAGCCGAGGGCCTGGCCGGAGCGGACGTCGCGGCGCGCCAACGCCACGCTCGCCGCCCACGACGCGTCCCCCGCTACGTCGGTGCCCGGCGGCTTGCCGTTGCCGAGCTTGATCGTGATCGCAATGATCGGTTGCAGCGACTCGGCTAATGCCAGTGCCTCGCGCGCACACTCGGGAAGCTCCTCCTCACAGCCGGAGTCCGACTCCCCGTCCTGCGCATACCACTCGTCAAGGACCGTTCCGATCCGCGCAAGGTGGTTGTCTGCAACCGTCATCTCACCGCAGATTATGACCGATCGGCGGTCGCCCGACCAACCATCGATCCGGTACCGCGCATCCGCCGCCAAGACTGCCCTACTCGCCATAGGGGCAGCGTCCGGATTGCTCCCGATGCGCCTGCCGTTGTCCCGATAAGCGGCCGTCTAACAGACGCTTGCTCGCCGGCGCTTCCAGAAGTGTGTCGGCACGTGAGGCACGGGTTAGCTTGTACCCATAGGTGACAATGGGGGTGGCGAGCCCTACACCAAGGCGGCTTGGTGACCGTCCCGGTGAGCGCGTCCGTATGGAGGACCGGGAACTTCATCCGGGTCGGGCACTCGATCCGCCAGCTGACCGTGCGGCCGCCGCCCCAGATCCGACGCACCGCGGCGACGGCCATCACGTCAGCCCTCGTCGGTCGGAAGCGGCTGTAGCTCGCCCTGACTTTGCTCGTTGAGCTGGCGCAACTCCCGGTCACGCGCTGCGCGCTCGGCGGCCTGCTTGCGGTCGGCTGCGGTCACTGGCCCCCTCGGCTTCGCCAGATAGCGTCGCAGCAGCGCGGCGTGCACCTCGCCGCTGGAGCTGGCGACTTCCTTGAGCTCAACCGCCCAGCCGTCAGCGGTCTGCCGCACAAGCCCGCCACGTTGGAGGAACTCCAAGCCGATGTTCACCGCGTTGACGTCGCCCCAGCCGTAGCTCTCGCGAAGGTACTCGGCCAGATTAGCGGCTTTGACCTTGAGGTCTAAGGGCGGCACCTGCGGGCTCGCGGCCGCAGGCAGTGCGTCCAGCCAGAGGATGGTCGCCATGTACAACCCCGGTGGCCGGTCGTTCATGAACCGGCGGCTGACCTTCAGCGGCGCGAGGCTCTTGGCCGGACACGTCAGCGTGTCGTGGTTTCCTTGCAACCAGCTCGCTAGGCTCGGGTTGCGCCCGTGATTCCGTGGACGCGGGTTGTTTGAGCGACCGTCATATTTGATGATGTAGCGGCTCCCGGCCGCGTCGAAGCTCCAGCCCACCACGGTGGGCCGCTGGCGAGGCGCGTAGCCGAAGCGTCCTTCGTCGATGGCCTGGTCGATCCGATCGATCGCCGCGTTGGACTCTCCGTCGGGCACCAGGACGAAGACGTCCACCGTCTCGACATCGGCCAGCTCATGCCCGCCTCCTGCACGTGACTCCTTGGGCGCCTGGGTCAGCGTGTCGTAGCGGCCGAGCTGGTGCAGCAGGCTCTCCAGGCTGCCCTCGGCGCGGGCCAGCCTGGAGATCTCGCCGACCAATAGCGTGCCGTCCTTGAACAGCACCGTGAAGTCTGGGGTGGCGATCGCACCGTCAGGGGCCCGGTAGCGGGGGAAGCGCTCGAAGTGCGCGACGGTCGCTGCCAGACTCGTGGACTTGCAGAAGTAGACCTCGAACGCCGAGACGATGTCAACCTTGGTGTCGTACTCGCGGAACTCGCGAAGCAACTGTTCGCGATCGCTGGGCACGATACGCCGGGGAGCGGCTAGCGCTAGGCGCCGAGGAACTCTTCGTCGGGGATCGTCCCAGGGACCGGTCGCAGCGTGATGTCACGCATCCCCAGAGCAACACCAAGCGCGTCGGTGACCCGCGCCAGGCTACCGACCGACGAGCGCAGCCCCGGCACGATGTCCAGACGCCCATCGTCGGTGATGAGCACGTCGAACGTGCTCGCGTTGGTGAAGTCCGTCACGAGCACGTGTAGGTACGGATTCTCGTGCAGGACCGCGACCTGAAGGCCGCGCAACTCGGTCAGGGTGCTCAGCAGCTCCGCGCGCACCCGAGGGTCATCCAGGTCGACGCAGTCCACGGCGATAGAGACGATCTCTCGCACCGGAGCCAACGGCTCGCGCTGCCGACCGGTAAGCAGCCGGCGACGTTCGCCGGCTGCACGCGTCAGGGCGCCGACGACGATGTCGCAGAACAGGCCGAAGTCGCCCCTCAGGTACGACGCGCCGCTGCTTCGCCGCAGCTGCACGCGGGCGCGGCCGACTACGTCAAGCGTGATGGTCTTGACGATCATCCCGTCGGTTTCCGACAGCGCCTCGCGGTGCGTCGGCCGCGGCACGCCGGCGACCTGCGGCCAGCCGCGCGTGTACGAGGACGAGTCGCGCAGCACTCGCGCGGTCATCCGCGTCGTTTCGATCGAGCCGTGCTCCGCGAGCCTATGACCGATGTTGTCGAAGTCCTGGCGGTTCAGAATCACCGGCGCAAGCCGGGAGCCAACCGCGTTCATCCAGACGCCCTCAACCCGCTCCCATCGGTCATCGGTGACCGGAACCGAGCCGGTCAGATGGAAGACCCCCGGCTCGCCCGCCCGCCACGCCGCGACGACGTACCCGCGCGACCCCATGCTTGCCCGGATCAGCTCGACGCCACCAAAGTGTCGGATCGCTTCGACGCCGCGGGCGCCGCGCAGCAGCTCGCCAGGCGTTGGCCCCTCGCTGATAAGCGTCAAGACGGTCAGCTGTGGCAGCTTCACGCCATCGGCGGCCGCGCGCGAGGGCAGGTCTTCGAGCCGCAGTTCCTGCGCCCTCTCAGCGTCGACTGACCACAGCCAGGCATCGAAGGCGTTCGGGGCGGGATCGGACATGAGGGGGGATGGTATGTCAGGTCCTGTCGCCCGCGCGCACATGGAGGTGCAGTGTGGGCAGGCGGCGCAGGAGATCGCCTTCCTTCCGCGAGCGGTCGGACCGCGCCGGGCCGCGAGGACTCGGCTGTGGCAGCCACGTACCCCGCGATGAACGTACGCCAACGACATAGCTTCCATAAGCGGGCGAAGCGCCTGCCGGACGGTCTCCTCAGGGGCAGGCCCCGGCACCGGCAACCTGGACGAGATTGACCTGGTAGTCGGTCATCTAGCGAGCGCCGCTCGCCGTCAGCCTGAGGCCTGGCCCGCAGGCGACCAAGATCCGTGAACCCGCCAGAGGGGCAGTCTCGCTGGCGTGTCCGGGACCGGCGCCACTGTCCCGATGAGCGACCATCTAACGGGCGCCCAAGGTTGCCTGGGTTGCTCGCAGGGCGCCCGTCGCAGACGCGGCTGTCAGGAGGGCTTCAGGGATCGTCAGGCGAGCGCGGGATGCTGAGGCGCCGGCACAGTTCTCCGACCGCGTCCATCCGTCTGCGCTGCTGTGCGCGGGCTTGCTCGCTCAGCTCGCGTTCTTGATCGCGCAGCGCCGCTGCTTCGTCAAATCGCTGCTGCTCGATCGCCAGCTCCTTGGCCAAGCTCACTTCGGTCGTGCGCTGAGCCAGCGCCTGACTGTCGGTCCGGTTACAAGCGCGCGCCCGCTCGATCCTGGCCGACAGCTCATCGACGTCGATGCCAAGCTGCTGGAGCGCCT
>CAJCIJ010000120.1 GCA_903970315.1 Actinomycetota bacterium | reverse complement strand
CAGCGCCTGCCGTGAGCGACCAACGGAGGTGTTGTACATGTCCAGCCCACCCACTGAGGATCTTGCGCCGCAGCCGGCCGGGATCGTCGAGCGCCTCATACGCGACGACGTCGACCGCAAGCGCTTTTTGAAAATGGCCGGAGCCGGAGCTGGAGCGAGCTTCGGCGCATTTGTGCTGGCTGCGTGCGGAAGCAGTAGCAGCTCCAGCACGACAGCATCGACGAGTGTTGCAGCGACGAGCGCATCCAGCATGGCTGCAACGTCCGCCACAGGTGACGTGGCAATTCTCAACTACGCCCTCACCCTGGAGTACCTCGAGACGGGGTTCTACGAAAAGGTCGTTGCGTCGGGCCTGTTCAAGGGCAAGACCGCCAGCCTGATCGAATCCTTTGGGGCCCAGGAGAAGACACACGTCGAAGCGATCAAGGGCGCCGTGGAAAAGCTTGGCGGCACCCCTGCGACGAACCCGGAAGGGAAGTTCCCGATCACGAGCGCAACTCAGGTGGCCAAGCTCGCCTACACGGTCGAGAATCTTGGTGCCTCGGCCTATCTCGGTCAGGCGCCGTATATCCAGAGCCCCGAAGTGCTCGCGACGGCGCTCGCAATCCACTCTGTCGAGGCGCGTCACGCGGCGACGCTGGCAACGCTCGTCAAGGAGTCAATCACGCCGGATGGCTCGTTCGCCAAACCGGCCGACATGTCAGCGGTGCTGGCAGCGGTCAAGCCGTTCATCTCTTGAGCGGACGACCAGAAAAGGAGCCAAAGACAATGTCAGTCACAGAAACAGTGCGAAACACTCATTCCCCCATGGCAAACCCCGAGCTGGCGCAGGTCGAGGTCAGCGGTATGACTCGCTCAAGCTTCATTCTGCGGGGCGCCCTGGCGGCGGGCGCCGTCTACGGCACGACAGCCGTGACGCCATTTGTCTCGCATGCGCTTGGCGCCAGCACCTCCGGCAATGCCGGCGACGTTGAAATCCTCAACTTCGCGTTGACCCTGGAGTACCTGGAGTCGGATTTCTACAACGCCAAGGGCCCCACCGTGGGTCTCAGTGGCCTGGCTCAGAGCTACGCCAAGCTGTTTGGCGAAGAGGAGCAGGCACACGTCGTTGCGCTTACCGAAACGATCAAGACGCTGGGGGGCACGCCCGTGACCAAGCCCACTTTCTCGTTCCCGGTCACGAGTCAGAGCTCGTTCCTGGCGCTGGCTTCGGTGCTGGAGAACACCGGCGTAGGTGCCTACAACGGCGCTGGACCGTCGCTGAGCAGCAAGAAGGTGCTGGCGGCTGCCGGCAGCATCGTGCAGATCGAGGCGCGCCACGCAGCCGCCATCGACCTGCTCATCGGCCAAAGCCCCACCCCCAACCAGGGATTTGACAGGCCGCTGACCAAGGCGCAGGTGCTCGCCAAGGCAGACCCGCTCATCAAGGCGTAGTGCAAGGCCGGGTGCGGGCCTAGCACGCGGCTTCGGGTCACCAGTAGTGCCAGTGCTGGCCCAGCGGAGTAGCAGGCTCCGCTGGGCCCAGCACGCCTCGCGCACACGCACCCGGGCAACGGCCCTGCGGCACCTAAGATCTCCTCTCCACCCCCGATCAAGGAGCTCGCATGCCAAACGTCCTTTACACCGCCGAGGCCCATGTGACCGGTGGCCGCGCCAAGGGCCACGGCCGCTCAAGTGACGGCCAGCTCGACGTCCAGCTGCGCGCGCCCGTCGAGATGGGCGGCGAGGGTGACGGCACCAACCCCGAGCAGCTGTTCGCTGTCGGCTATGCCGCCTGCTTTGAGGGCGCGCTGGGGGTTGCCGGCCGGCGCGCCTCGGTCGAGGTCGATGACGCTGAAATCGACTCCAAGGTGTGCCTTCTCCCCAACGGCAGCGGCGGCTTTGAACTGGCCGTTGAGCTCAATGTGACGCTGCCTTCGGTGGCCGATTCGGCCACTGCTGCGTCCGTCGTGCGTGCCGCCCACACAATCTGCCCCTACTCCAACGCAACGCACGGCAACATCGACGTGATCCTCACCGCCAACGGAAAGCCCGTCTGACCGCGACGACGCGTCTGACCGCGGCTGACCGCGCAGCCGCGGCACACCATCTGACCGCGGCAGCTGGTGGCGCCACCGGTTGACTAGGGCGTCAGCAGGATCACCGGGATCGGACGCCCGGCTTTCTCGACGTATTCGCCGAACTGCGGCATCCGCTGGATCTGGGCTGTCAGCAGGCGCTCGCGCTCCTCGCCCGATGCCTCGGTCGCCACGACATCGAGGGTGTCCGCGCCGACCTCGATCTTGACATTGGGGTAGGCGATCAGGTTGTGGTACCAGTCGGGGTTGGTGGGGGCACCGGCCTTGGAGGCGAAGATCACGTAACGCCCACCGTCGGCCAGGTAGACCAACGGGTTGATCCGGCTGGTCTGAGTCTTGGCACCTGTGTGGTGGAGCAGCAGCAGCGGTGCTCCCTCGAACGGGCCACCCACCCGCCCTTCATTGGCCTGGAACTCCTCGATGACCTTGGCGTTGAAATCTGACGGCGGCGTGGACATGACACTCCTTCTGAAGTGGGCTGCGAGCTCGGGGCGACCAGTCTATTTGCGTTCAGTGAAGCGGCGGCGGTGACCCCTCGGCCGACGCCCCAAGGGCTGGGTCCCACTCGCAAACCAGGCAAGCGTGGCGGAACACCGAGCGCGCGAACTCCAGCGCAAGATC
>CAJCIJ010000119.1 GCA_903970315.1 Actinomycetota bacterium | reverse complement strand
CGCGCGCGCATCAAGGAGGTCACCACGCGCGACTACATCGACCCCGAGGGCGGGACGCTGGACTACATGCTCGTGTTCATTCCCAACGAGCAGGTGTACGGGTTTCTGCACGAAAACGACCCCGAGCTGCTCGACGCGGCGTTGCGGGAAAAGGTCGTGCTGTGCTCGCCGCTGACCCTGTTTGCGATCCTCGCCGTGATTCGCCAGGCCAGCGACAACTTCAAGCTTGCCCAGCAGACCAACGAGATCCTGAAGGCGCTGGGAGGCTTCAACGACCAGTGGGGGCGATTCAAGGAGCAGATGGACAAGGTCGACCGGGCGCTTGAGAGCTCGCGCCGGGCTTATGCCGAGCTCACGGACACCCGCACGCGCCAGCTTGACAAGCAGGTACAGCGCGTCGATGACCTGCGCCGCAACGCGGGCCTGGAGGGCAGCCGCGAGATCGATGGGGGAGACGACATGACCGTCCTTGCTGCGCGCCTGGACGCAGCGGATGGTGGGCAGCTGCCCGGGTCTGAGCAACCGCTGCCCCTGCTGGGGGAGTAACCCCTGCCGGGCGATGACCGCTGAGATCGTCGGACGCTCGATCCTGATCGCAGGTGCGTTTCTGCTCGTGCTGGGCCCGGGACTGCAGGCGCGTATGGAGATGCGCGAATACCACGAGCTGCTGGACGCGCTGATCGAGGACGACGCGCCGGCCGTGACGCGGGAGTACCTGACCGTGCTCGCCGCGGGGCCGTCGATGGCGCTGCACTCGCCGCTCGGCCTGCTGCGCTTCTTGGCGACCGCATGGGGGTGGTACCCGCGCTACCGGGCCGCCCGGCGCGCGCTGACAGTGTCCGGGGCGCTACACGACGAGCAGATGGTGCATATCCGATCGCACCTGATCCGCGCCCGCAACTGGGCCATCGTCGTGCTCGGGTCGACGTTGATTTTTGCCGGGGCGGCTGTGGAGCTGGCGCAGACGGTTTTCAACTGACATTCCGCGGCGCCTGAATCGGGGCTGGCGATGCGGTGACCTGCGCCACCGCATCGCCGCCCTTTCAGAACCTGTCTCAATACCTCCGTAGGCTGTCTCTCCCGTGGCGCGGACATGGCTGCAGATCCGGGTGGACCTGCTGGGCGGGTGCGGGATCGTCTGTGATCCGTCGCCGGGGCGGATGTTCCTCGTTGGCCCGTCTCACTCCTTTGAGCAGTTCGCGCAAGCAATCGACGCCGCCTTCGCGCGCTGGGATCTTTCGCACCTACATGAGTTTGAGCTCGCCGACGGCCGCCTCATCGGCTACCCGGACGACTCATTCGCCCCGGATGTCGAATGGCTCGACCACGCCAAGCTGAAGGTGGCAAGAGAGGTCAAGCCCGGCGAGCGGTTTGAGTACGTCTTCGACCTCGGCGACAACTGGCGACACCTGCTGCATTATTGAGCCGAGCAAGGCCGACCCGGTCCAGGAGTACGGCATCGTGCCCGCCAAGCCCGTTGCAACCTGGGGATGGGGCTGGATTCCGGACCAGTATGGCCGCCGGGCCTTTGATTCCGACGACGAGGACGAGTTTGCCTGAGGGCGGTCAGGCGGTGAGCTTGCGCTGGCAGACCACTGCACACCCCAGCAGCATGAACGCCATGTGCAGCTCTGGGTGGCGCTCGTAGCGGATCCTCAACCGCCGGAGGTTGTGTAGCCACGCGAACGTGCGCTCCACAACCCAGCGCTGCTTGCCCAGGCCCGAGCCGTGGCCGCTGTTGCGCCGGGCAATCACAGGTTCAACACCCCGTGCCCGCAATTGGCGGCGGTACTTGTCGTGGTCGTAGCCGCGGTCGACGAGCACAAGCGCATGCATGGTAAGCAGGCCCGTCTCACAACGAAGCAGTGTCGCTGCACAACCCGATCAGCAGTGCCCTATTCAGTCGAGCAGTCCGTGCTCGGACGCGCGGTCAGCTTGAGGTGACGGTTCAGCCACGTCGCCGTCTCCGTCAGCATTTCAGTGCCTGCGGCAAACGATGGTGCAAGCGCGACGATCGCAACCACAGCGCCTCGGGAGGAGCCCGGGTCAATGATTCCGGACTGGCGCACTAGGTAGCCGCTTGGTTCCGGACCCCAGCCGCCCTTGAACGCGACCGAGCTGAACCCGGCGGAGCCTAGGCCCCAGCTCTCGCCCGGCTCGATGCTCTCCATCAGGTTGAGCACGTAGCTGGTCTGGTTGGAAGGGAGCAGGACCGAGCGCAAGCGCGCGGAAGAACTTGATGGCCTCGCTCGGACGCCACTCGGTCTGCCCGAAGGTGGTGACAGCACCGGGCGGTGGGGGTGCTGTCGCGACGACGGTTTCGCTGTCGCCGCTCGCGCGCAACACGTCTTCCATGAATCGACTGGCGCCCTGTAACCCGTGCTCAAGGCCCTCTAAATCGCTGAATAGTGCTAGCACGGCTTCGTTGCTGGATTCAGTGATCGCCGATTGGGCGAATTGCTGCTCCTGGCTGGTCAGACCTTCTGCCCCTCGGGCGCGTAATAGCGAGACTAGGACGGGCACCTTGGTGGTACTCCAGCCGTGCGCAGGTTCGTTTGGGCCGAGTACTTCAGCCGGGCCCACGCCGAGCGGGATCGCCGCGATCTCGACACGTCCGGGTAGCGAGCTGGCGAACGCCTGGAAGGAGCTTGCTGCGTTTGCGGCCAACACTCCATGGCCGGAGTTCGCGGTGGTGGAAGCGCCTTCTTCGTGCTTGCCCTGTGCTGCGGCGAGCCGTGACCGTATGGTCTTGAGGTTCGCCGCCCCCGGGGCGGTCTGGTATTCGGTACCAGCCGACGTGGACCCGGAGGTCTGTCGGGGTGCCGCGGCGCGTATCACGAGCACTATGTGGTGCCGGCTGCTGGTCAGCAGGAACGCGCCCAAGCCAGCGATGCAGAGGACCAAGACGAGGCCTACCAAGGCGAACGCCCGGCGCCGTCGGTGGGGTGGCCGCGGTTTGCGTCGCTGGGAGAGATACTCAGGCGAGTAGTCCATTGTGGCCGAGAGGCTAGCTGACGTTCCCACGTACCTTGCCAACGTCGGCGGGCACATCTGCGTGGTCGGTGCGCCCATCGCGTCCTCCGGTAACTGAGCACGGCCCGTGCGCCTGTGGTACTTTGGCCGCGATGCTACGGGCGTCTAGGCGTGTATCCGCGCAGCAACGGTGGCCAATCGGGATTATGTTCGCGGTCGCTGTCGTGCTGGCGGGGTGCGGGTCGTCTACGACCGTGACGACCGTGGACAGCGGCGTTGTAACGGTTGTCGTTACGTCTCCGGCCAGCGGCAGCGTCATAGCCGGCAACAGTGTTGTCGTGCGTGGAACGGTGACGCCGGCAAACGCGACTGTACTGGTGCAGGGTCAGCCGGCGCCCGTCGGCAACGGTGTCTTCACGGGGACGGCCACACTGCACGCCGGCAAGACGAATATCGACGTCATCGGGAGTGCTCCCGGCGCCACGCCTGGGTCGACGAGTGTTGAAGTGGTGCAGCAGTCACAGAGCTCGGGATCTTCCGGATCATCGCCGTCGCATCACAGTTCTTCGTCTTCCGGTGGCGCAACCCCGGGCATCGCCCGCGAGTCGGCGGGAGCTGGTGGCGGTGGCTCCGATGAGAGTTCATGCGGTGGCTCGCTGTCGGTCGGCCCGGACACGACCTGCGTCTTTGCTGAAGCCGTTGAGTCCGCATACTTCGGTAGCGGGGAGGCGGACTCCGTCGAAGCCTACAGCCCGGTCACACACAAAAACTACGAAATGACATGCGTCACCAACGATGGCGAGGTGACGTGCACCGGGGGGATTGGCGCGGCGGTGTACTTCGCGCAGTGAGCCGTCAGGGCAGGCGGGCCAGCGCCAGTACGACCCGGACAAGCTCACGCTCGCGTGGCCCCTGCGCCATGAGAATTGGGTCGCTGCGGTGCGCTCGGCCGAGAATGCGGCTCGCAATCATGTTGGCGCTCGGCACGAGTGTGCCTACCGCTGGGGTTCCCGCGGTTGCGTTGCCGGTGTCCAACAGAACCACTGTGATTGGAAGCGCTCGTAGTAAGGCAGACGCTCGTGCCCGGTCTGCTGCCTCGGGGGCCTCAGGTGGCACTGCTAGCCCCGGCGGCGCTCGGAGTGTTCCTGCGGCGTCCCCGCAAGCGCCTCTTGCCGGTCCGGTGTTTGCCGCGAGCGCGAACGCGTCATTTGCGCGTCTGACGGCGCAGCTGCCCGGGCGTCTGGAGCTTGCGGTTGCGCCGATCGGCAGCGGCTCTACGGAGGTCTTGGGTTCAAACGAACCCGCGCACGGCTGGAGCACGACCAAGGTGCCGGTCCTGGTCGCGCTGTTGAAGGCACGCGGCGAACGCGGCCTAGACCGGTTGACAGCGCAGCAGTTGGCCTTGGCTCGGTCAGCGATAACAGAATCAAACAACGAATCGGTGCTCGCTCTCTTCGCTGACCTCGAGCAGATGAAGGGGGGCCTGGTCGGGGCCAGTCGTTACATCCAGGGTCTTTTCCGCGCGAGCGGCGACTCGGAAACGGTCGTGTCGGTGGCGCCGCCACCGCCCGGAGCTGTGACGACCTTCGGCCAGACCGAGTGGCGGCCGAGTGAGTCCGTCAAGTTCTTCCGCGCGCTGGCTGTTGGTTGCCTGATTCCCTCCGGCGAGACCAGTTACGTGCTCAACCTGATGGAGCACATAGAGTCCAGCGAGAGTTGGGGGCTGGGTTCCGCAGGTTTCAGATCGATCGCATTCAAGGGTGGTTGGGGCCCGAGCCCGTCGGGTGCGTACCTAGTTCGGCAGTCGGCGATCATCGATCCCGGATCATCGCGGGCAGTAGCCGTCTCCGTGGTTGCATTTCCGAACTCTGGATCATTTTCGACCGGCGTTGAAATGCTGGGCCGGGCTGGCACTTGGCTGCGCCGCGAACTCCGGCTGACACCACGTAGCGGCGCCGGCTGCGCAGCCACAGAGTGAGGGCCTCGGCGGCTGCCGTGCCAGCCGTCGCAGGTGTCATTTCTGTAGAGATGGCGCCCGCATCGTCTCGCGATCGCCCACGTAAACGGTCCGTTGAAGTCCCGCGGCGTCCAACATGCGGGGGCCGTCCATGCCCACTACCAGATCGCGCCGGGTGGCAGTGGTTATGTGAACTTCAGATTCGCCAAACTCAGCGAAGGCTGGAGAATCAGTGAAGTCAACGCAACGTGCAAATAGACGCGTGTTCATCGGGTGACGGAATACGCACCGTGAGCGACCCCTTTGGGCTTGCGGCGCTTGAGTTTCGCCAAGCCTCCTGAAGGGTCGTCACCGCCCGGCGACGACGGCCTCAGCGGGCCGATGGTTGCCAGCGACAAGCATGTGCGTCGACTCCAGCGTCGCAGTCTGGCGTTCCGGTCCTTCGAGATGGAACCCCAGACTCACCGGGTAGCGGCCGAGAAATTCGACATCCTCGCGAGCCTGTGACTCAAGATGCAGGGTGAATGTCGCGCTGCCCTCGGCGGGAAGCGTGACGCATGCGGTCGCGACCGTCACTCGCAGGGCGCCCGCGAGATGCAGGCTAGCGACCCCGCGCACCGCGAACGCGTTGGCGTTTGCAAGGGTCAGCTGTACCTCTCCCAACGGTGCTTGCAACGCGATGGGGTTGCTCCGGAGCGTTGTCGAGACCCCGGAAAGGGTTCCGTGCAAGGCAGAAGAAGTGGCGCCGCATTGCAGTTCGCGTAGCGGGCTCGGTGGGCTGGCCAGCGGCGCGACCTCATCAACAAGGGAGGCAAACGCTGCAGCCCCACGCAGGGTGAGGTGAAGGCCATCGGGCTGGAACCAACCAGGGTGCCCCGCACCATAGGCCACCCAGTCGAGCACGAGCACGCGTTCTGGATTCCTTCTTGCCGCTTCGCGCACAAGCTGAGCGTTTGCCCCAGACGAACCGCCCAGCTGTCGGGGCGTGAGCAGCACGAGCAGCCGGCCACGGCCAAGCGTGCTGAGCGCCTGTTGAACGTCAGTGGGTTCGATCTCTCCATTGGCGCCCAGAGCGATTACGACAAGGTGTGGGAGGTGGTGTGCCAGCCGCAGTGTGTTAAGCAGTTCCAGCGCCTCGGGGTATTGCCTGCAGCCGTGGGCATTGGCCGCGAACCCGTCGTGCGACAGCGCCGGCAAGGAGAGAATCATCGTCGAATCCCCGATCGCCAGTGGAGGTAGCGAGCCGGCGTATCTGTGCGAGGTGCCTACGCTCTCGACGCCTCCGCATTCCGC
>CAJCIJ010000118.1 GCA_903970315.1 Actinomycetota bacterium | reverse complement strand
CGCCGTCCGGCACCTCGGCGACGAGCGAAGCGGACGAATTCACCTACCTGCCCCCCGGCGAAGTCGGCGGCATTGAATACTCCTACGAGTATTGCGAAGGGCTCGGCTATCACGGCGATCCTGGTGACGAGATCGGACCCGTCGCGCTCCACCGGGGAGAAATCTCGGGCCCTGGCTGGGCGTATGAAAACTGGGCCTGTGTGGAAGAAGACACCAACGAAGTGCTCTGGACCGTCGGGGGAGCCGCGCCCAGCGAGGACGGCGCGTGCCAAGTGGAATACCCGTATCGGGACACCTATGCCATACCCAAAAACCCCAATAACGCGTATTCGTGGGCGTGCTTCGACGACCCCACGGTGACGAAGGTCGAAGCCGGGGAAGGTCCGCTTGGCGGGGGGACCACGGTGGAGATCACGGGCACGAACTTCTCGCGAATCTCCACGGTCAAGTTCGGAGCAGCGAGTGCCGGCAGCGTGAAGTTCAACTCCCACACGTCGCTGACCGCCATCAGCCCGGCCGGCACGGGCACGGTCGACGTGAGGGTCACGAACTACACGGGTGCGAGCCCGGCGAACCCCGGCGACCGCTTCACCTACGTCGCGCCCCCGCCCACGGGGGTCATCTCGGTCGTCAGCCATGCGCCCGGACCCGAACTGCCGCCCGCACCTGTCCTGGGGCACACGGGCAATGTGGCCCCCGTCTCGGGCACGGTGCTCGTCGAGCTCCCGGGCACGCACACGTTCGTGCCCCTCTCCTCGCTGAGCCAGGTTCCCTTTGGCACTGTCATCGACGCGACCAACGGACGCGTGAGCGTGACTGTGGCCACATCCCACGGCCCCGAGACCGGCGAATTCTTCGACGGCGAGTTCGTTCTCACCCAGGGATCAAACGGGATGGTCTTGGCTGCGCTGACCGGGGGCAACTTCGCCGTCTGTCCCACAGCGCGCCAGCGCAGCCACATCGCTCGTGCCCGCGCGTCGCACGCAACGGGAAAGCACATCGTGCGAAAGCTCTGGGCCGACGCCCACGGGCAGTTCTCGACCAAGGGCAACTACGCCGCGGGTGCGGTTGAGGGCACCGAATGGCTCACCGAGGACCTCTGTGAAGGGACCCTGATCCGCGTCACGCGCGACAAGGTGCTGGTGACCAACCTGGTCAACCACCACCACGCGATGGTCCACACCGGCCATCACTACCTCGCCAAGGCGCCTTAGGGCGCCGCACGCGGCGCGCGGGGCCCTCGGAGCCCACCGGCGGCCGTCACGGTCGGGCCGTTTGCGTCGGTACAGCAGCCGGCGGGCGGGCAACGCCCGGCGGCCACGTGTCGGCGGCGATTCCGTCCGTTACGGGGCCTATTGTGCCGCGTGCGATACGAACATGTGTTCCGGGCGGGAACGCACCAAGCTAAAGGAGTCCCAGCGATGTCCAACAACGAGAACGGAAAAGCCGCGAGCAACGGAGCCACCGCCGCAGCGGTCACGGCCGCCGGTAACACCAAGGCGTCCACAGAGAGCGAGAAGGCCGCCAAGGTACGCGATGCCGCGCTGAAGGCCACGCTTGGCCAGATCGAGACCCAGTTCGGCAAGGGCGCCGTGATGCGCATGGGCGATGAGAGCGCACAGGTGCAGATCGAGGCCGTTCCCACGGGCTCGCTGACGCTGGACATCGCGCTTGGCATCGGCGGGGTACCGCGTGGGAGGATCGTGGAGGTCTTCGGCCCGGAGTCCTCGGGTAAGACGACGCTGGTCTACCACGTGCTCGCCGAGGCGCAGAAGCGCGGCGGCGTGTGTGCGTTCATTGACGCCGAGCACGCCATGGACCCGATCTACGCAAAGGCCATCGGCCTGGATATAGACGAGCTGCTGGTCTCTCAGCCCGACTACGGCGAGCAGGCGCTTGAGATCGCCGACATGCTGGTGCGCTCCGGTGGCGTGGACGTGGTGGCGATCGACTCCGTGGCCGCGCTGACGCCGCGAGCCGAGCTTGAAGGCGAAATGGGCGACCAGTCCGTCGGTCTGCAGGCGCGGATGATGTCCCAGGCGATGCGCAAGCTCGCGGGCAACCTGCACCGCACGCGGACGCTCTGCATCCTGACCAACCAGATCCGCGAAAAGGTCGGCGTGATGTTCGGCTCGCCGGAGACCCAGCCGGGTGGCCGGGCGCTGAAGTTCTACGCCTCCCAGCGCCTTGACATTCGCCGCATCGAGACCCTCAAGGAGGGGACAGAAGCGGTGGGTAACCGCGTGCGCGTGAAGGTGGTCAAGAACAAGCTGGCGGCGCCGTTCAGGCAGGCCGAGTTTGAAATCGAGTTCGGCAAGGGGATCTCAACGATGGGCTGCCTGATCGACCTGGGCGTTGAAAACAACGTCATCTCCAAGTCGGGGGCGTTCTTCTCATACGGCAAGGAGCGCCTCGGTCAGGGCCGGGCGAACACGAAGGCCTACCTGGAAGAGCAGCCGGCGATGGCCAAGGAGATCGAGTCCAAGATCTTTGCTGCGCTGGGGATGACCCGCAGCGAACCGCTGCGCCCGGTTGTCACTGATCCAGCCCAGAATGGCCAGGGCCAGCCGGTGGCGCCCGCGGCGGCGGCAGCTTCACCAAACGGCGCCGTGGCTCAGGCGGCGTAACTCCAGCAGCGCGCGCAGGCTGCGGCCAATCGGCCGTGGCCTGTGCGTTTAGGCTCTGCGCAGCGCGCGCAGGGTCATCAGTGGCTTAGTGGCAACGCGTGGGACGACCGCGAGAGCGAACAGGACTATCGCCGCCAACGGCCTCAGGTGGGGCCGGATGCGGCGTATCTGGCCTTGCTCGTCCAGCTCGAAGACCATTGCGTCATCGATGCGCATGCCGAGAATCTTGGCGTGGGTGACGGCGAGGCGTCTGGCGCCGTCACCGACGGGAGCCTCCCACTCGACGCTACGCAGAACCGAGTAGACGGCTGTGAGGATGCGTCGCACGTCGTTGCCCTTAAAGGTCATGCTGCCAAAGAGCGGTGATGGGAGCTCGACCCCGGTGGCGAACGTGGCGGCCATCGCCTCCATATCGCCTGCCTCCGTCGCCGAGCAGAAGCGCGTCACTGCATCGTCCACGCTGACGATTATGCAGACCGCCGCCTTGTTCGGGCTGCCGCCCTCGCACGAATTCTACTTGGCGGAGTGATCAAGCCGGCGACCGGCAGGCCACATGGACCGTTTGTGTGGGGCTACCCTTGCGGTTGCGTATGTCTGTTGTGACCGCAAGGAGCTACCACGTCACCACGTTCGGGTGCCAGATGAACGAGCACGACTCCGAGCACATGAAGGGCATGCTCGAGTCGCTCGGCTACCGGCAGGCGCCGGCACGCCAGGATGCCGATCTGATCCTCTTCAACACGTGCTCGATCCGCGAGACGGCAGACAGCCGTTTTCTGGCCCATCTGGGCGAGGCCAAGCGGGTCAAGCGCGAACGTCCCGAGGTTGTGGTCGGCGTGGGGGGATGCTGGGCGCAGTCGGTCAAGGAGGAGGTCTTTGAGCGCTTTCCGTTCGTGGACGTTGCGTTTGGCCCGGGCCAGGTGCACAAGCTCGCCGAGTTCTTGACGAGCGACTCGCTAAGCGCTCAGGGCTACTTCGAGTTCGAGGGCTTCGCGGGCCGGCTGCCGGCGCTGCGCGAGCGACCGTTTCAGGGTTGGCTGCAGATCAGCGTGGGTTGCAACTGCCGCTGCTCCTACTGCATCGTGCCGTCCACGCGCGGCCGGGAGGTCAGCCGCCCGTTTGACGAGTTGGTTGAGCAGGTGGCGGCTATGGCCGCCGACGGCGTCAAGGAGGTGACGCTGCTCGGGCAGAACGTCAACTCATATGGCCGTGACCTGCGCGACGGTGGCGGGCAGCGGAGCTTTGCAGAGCTGTTGGAGGCCGTCGACGCAGTGCCGGGGATCGAGCGCATCCGTTACACCAGTCCGCACCCCAAGGATATGCGCGAGGACGTGGTCCGCGCCCATGCCGAGTTGGATGCGGTGTGCGAGCACATTCATCTGCCGCTGCAGTCCGGATCAACGGCGGTGTTGAAGGCTATGCGCCGAACCTACGACCGCGACCGCTACCTGGATCGT
>CAJCIJ010000117.1 GCA_903970315.1 Actinomycetota bacterium | reverse complement strand
GCCGCCGGCCTTGGCACCCCCAGCTTCCAAAGCGCCGTGCGCCGAGCGCTGCGGTCCCCGGTGGCGCGATCCCCGGTGCCGCGATCCCCGGTGCCGCGATCCCCGGCGTTGCGGCTCCCGGTGCTGAGATCCCCGGCTGGTGCGGACATGCGCGCCTCGGCAGCCACCAACTCCCCACACGCCCCCGCCCAGGCCAGGCGCTGAAGCGCCGCCCCGGCCAGGCCACTACGCGAGACGAGGTCTCCGAGGCTGGCAAACGGCCCGGCCTGCCGCGCGACCAGCAGCGCGTCGATCTCGGCGGCGCCAATGCCCTTGATGTAGGCCAGGCCAATGCGGATGGCGCCGGCAGCCAGCGTGCACTCGGCGCCGCTGTGGTTGACATCCGGCGCGAGCACCTCCACGCCGCGCCCCTGTGCCTCTCCAATCAGCGAGTCCGGCGGGTAGAAGCCCATGGGCTGCTCGTTGAGCAGGGCGCACAGAAACTCGGCTGGGTAGTGGACGCGCAGCCACGTCGACTGGTAGGCAAGCAGCCCGAACGCCGCCCCGTGCGCCTTGGGGAAGCCGAAGCCGGCAAAGCCTTTGACCATGGTCCAGACCGCCTCGGCGGTGCGCTCGTCAACGTCTGGGTGCGTCCGGCAGGCACCCTCGATGAAGCGCATGCGGTGACCCGCAATCGCCTCCTCGGAGCGCTTGCGGCTCATGGCGCGGCGCAGCCCCTCGGCCTCGCCGGCGGTAAAGGAGGCAAAGGCACGGGCGACTTCGATCACCTGGTCCTGGAAGATGATCGTGCCCAGCGTCTCGGCCAGTGGCCCGCGCAGGGAGTGGTGCAGGTAGGGGACCTCAAAGGACGGGTCTGAGCGCAGCCGCTGGCGGCGTTCGATGTAGGGATTGACAGCGCCACCCACGATCGGGCCGGGCCGCACGAGCGCCACCTGGATGGTCAGGTCGGCGAGGCTCTGCGGCCGGGTGCGCCGCAACGAGCCCATCTGCGCGCGGCTCTCGATCTGAAAGACCCCCGTGGTCTTGGCCTCGGCGATGCACGCAAACGTCTGGGCGTCGTCGAAGTCGATCCGCGACAGATCGACTCGCTCGTTGCGCTGCGATGCGATCAGATCGACGCAGCGCTCCACCGCCGAGAGCATCCCCAGCCCCAGCAGGTCAATCTTCAGAAAGCCGGCGTCTGCGCAGGAGTCCTTGTCCCACTGCACGATCTGGCGCTCGGCCATGGCGGCAGGCACCACGGGGCAGCAGTCGATCAGGGGCCTGGTGGAGATCACCATGCCGCCGGGGTGCTGGGACATGTGGCGCGGCAGCCCGTAAGCCTGGTCGGCAAGACACGAAAGCCAGGCCCAACGGCCACCCTGCAGGCGCTCGGCACCCAGGGCGGCAGTGATGTCCGAGGCGACCGAGCCCTCCGACCCGCGACCCTCCGAGCCGCGCGCCACGCGCTCGACCTCGCCGGGAGGCAGGCCCAACGCCTTGCCAAGCTCACGGATTGCACCCCTTGCCCTGTAGGTGGGGAAGGCCGCCACGAGCGCAGCGCGCTCGGCGCCGTAGTGGGTGACGATGCGCGGGATCAGACGCTCGCGGATGTCGCGCGGGAAGTCGATGTCGATGTCCGGCAGCGATGTGATGTCTTCGTGCAGGAAGCGTCCTATGGCAAGGTCATTTGCGATCGGGTCGATGTGCGACAGGCCCGTCAGGTAACAGACGATCGAGGAGACCGATGAGCCGCGGCCGCGGCCCGGCTGAAGCAGCGCCCTTGCGCTGTCTTTGCCGCGCACCTCGCATGCCACGTCGCGCGCCAGGCCGAGAATCTCGTGGTGCAAAAGGAAAAAACCCGACAGGCCCAGACCGTCGATCGTGGCAAGCTCGGTCTGCAGGCGCTCCTGGGCCTGCGCGCAGGAAGGGTTACGCGTTGGATAGTGGTCAAGGAACTCGCGCTCGCAGATCGCCGCAAGCGCGCGTGTCGCGGCGCCGTCGTCGTGGCCGGGGTAGCGGTAACCAAGGTCGCCGGTGAGCTCGAAGCAGAGCATCTCCGCCAGGCGCACCGTCTCGGCCACCGCCTCCGGATGGTCTGTAAAGCGGGCCGCCATAGCCCGCGGTGAGGCCAGCACATGGGTGTGATTGGCCCGCCTGACTATCTCTGAGCCGTCAAGCGACAGGCCGTGACGGATGGCAACCAGGGCGTCCTGCAAAAGCGCCCGGGCGGGCGTGTGGGCGTGGACGTTGCCCGTGGCCACGGTGCGCAGCGCAAGTCTGCCCGCCAGCGCCTCCAGCGCCCTGTTGCGGGCGCGATCGCCGTGCGCGTAAGGACGCTGCAACTCCACCCGCAGGTGCTCGGGCCCAAAGGCGTCGCGCAGGACACGCACGGTGGCCTCGTCGTGTATGCCGTGTCCCGCGCACCCCGTCAGGCAGAGCAGGCCCTCTGCGTGCTCAAGCACGGCGGCAAGCGGAACGCTGGGCTGGGTGACGCGGCGGTCCGGTCGCTCGCGGGTATGGGCGTGCGCCAGGGTAAGGAGCCTGCACAGATTTCGCCACCCGCGGCCGTCTGCCACAAGCAGCGTGATGTGCGCCAGACGGCAAGCGGCGGCAACGGTCAGCTCGGCCCCGAAGATGGCGCGCACAGCCGAGCCGCGCGCAGCCACTGCAAGCTCCATCGCCCCTGCCACCGAGTCGTGGTCGGTCAGCGCAAGGGCGCCGTAGCCGAGCTCTGCGGCGCGCTCGATCAGCTCGTCGGGCCGCGAGGTGCCGTCCAGGAATGAGTACGCCGAGTGACAGTGCAGCTCGACATATGAGGGGGCAACGGGCACTTCGTCTACGCCGTCCAGTCACGCGCTCTGGCGAAACCAGCCCCCGCGCACCAGGTCACAGAAGACCACGATGTTGCGGCCGCTGGAGCCCACCAGCTCGTGGTAGTGGCGGCGGATCGGCTGCCCAGTCCACCAGCGGTCCTCG
>CAJCIJ010000116.1 GCA_903970315.1 Actinomycetota bacterium | reverse complement strand
ACCACCAGTGCCTGTCCTCGACGCCCAGCGTCTGCAGCTCGTACGCCTTCTCCACGTTGCCGTGCATCTTCCACGAAATCGAACGCTCGGGCACGCTGGCAGGATCGCGGGGGATGGGCGACGGGGTGGGCCTTCTGCCGCCCGACTTGCACCGGCGGCGACGGTGGGAGTCGCACTTTGCGGCCTTTACATGACGCCGGGATGTTGCTAATGTCACAACCGCTCTCAAGGGGAGGAGGGCAACAGGCCGAGGAAGTGGTCATGAAGGCGCAAGCCAACCCGGACGGGCAACAGACGGTGGACCGGCACGACGTCGTTCACCCGCGCGAGCACATGCTGGCGTGGGGGCACACCGCGGCGACCACTGAGGCGCCAGGATCGCGCCGCCGCGACTGGCTGTTTGGCGATGTCGATCGCCAACGACTCCTGGACATGGACCACCGGCTGGTCTCGGTTATCCGGCAGACGATGGCGCTGATCTTCGTGGGCCTGCTGATCGCTGCCCCATGGATCGGCTTCTGGGAGCTAGCCCCGGCGTTCGCAGCGGCCCTGGTGATCGCGGTGTCGACGCGATTCTCCCGGCGAGCGGTACACCCGGAGCGCATGATCTTCGGCGCCTGGCTGAGCCTTGAGGTGATCATCGCGGCAAGCGTTGCCCTGCTTGGCGGCGGCGCCAGTCTTGCGGCACTGTCGTGGATAGCTATCCCTGTGGTGACCCTGCCGGCGCGATTCCCGGGCCGTCCGTTGAAGGTGGGGGTCCTGGTGGCCTTGGGCCTGCTTGCCGGTGTGGCCTTCGGGACGTCTTGGCACGCGGTCATTGCCGACCCAGTGCTGGTGGGTGCGCCGGCCTTCCTCATAGTCGCCGTGACGCTGCTGTCCACCGCGTTGATGCGCTCAGAGATCGAGCACCGCGACCGGTGCGTGATCGATCCGCTCACCGGGCTGTTGAACCGTGGCGCCCTGGAAAGTCGCACCGAAGAATTGGAGCAGCAGGCCGAGATCACGGGCGACCCCATCGGTGTGATCGTTGCCGACCTGGATCACTTCAAGGACATCAACGACACCCGGGGACACACCACCGGCGACGAGGTGTTGGCTGCGGTCGCCGCCACGATCCGCGCGCAGCTGCGCGCCTTTGACCTCGTCTACCGGTTTGGGGGTGAGGAGTTCGTGGTGCTGGTGCCCGGCGCTGGACTGAGCGAGACGGAAAAGCTCGCCGAGAACCTGCGCAGGGCGGTGTCGACCATGGATCTGGGCGCCGGCCAGCACGTGACCCTGAGCTGTGGCGCCAGTGCTTCGACGCGGGGTGGCGCCTTCAACTACCGGGATGTCTTCGCGGCTGCCGACGCGGCGCTCTACGAGGCCAAGCGCGGCGGCCGCGACCGGGTGTACGTGGGGGCGGGGATCGGCCGCCGGCCGCATCCTCTGCTGGCGTTCGAGGTCGCCGCGGGCGATGTTGTGGCGGCGGCCACGGCTGCCGAGCGCGCCCCGCAGGGCACGCCGGCTTTGAGCTGACGGTCCGGCGCCGGTCCGGCGCCCTGCCAGTGCCGCTCTATCCGGTGGCGAGCGGCAGGGTGAACCGCACGCGCGTGCCGTGCGGCGCCTCGGCCAGCCAGATTCGCCCACCGTGTGCCTCGACTATCGCACGGGCGATCGCCAGGCCAAGGCCGCTGCCGGCCTCCGAGCGGGAGGCATCGGAACCGGCGCGGTAGAAGGGCTCAAACACCCGCTGTGCGTCCTGTGCGTCAATCCCGGCACCGGTGTCGGCGACCTCGATCTCCATCGTGTCCTCGGCGGCCTGGGCACTGACCAGCACGCTGCCGTCGGCCGGTGTGTGGTGGATGGCGTTCTGGAGCAGGTTGCACAGCACGCGCTGGAGCTTGTCGGGGTTGGCACGTGCGGGGGCCAGGTCGGGGGCGATGCTGGCGCCCAGGCTCACACATTTGGCGTCGGCCGCAGGGCTCATGCTGGTGATCGTGTCGCGCACGAGCTCTGAGAGGGCCACGGCTTCGGTGCTCCAAGCGAAGTCCCCGGCGTCCAAGCGCGAAAGCTCGAACAGGTCGTCGATCAGCACCGACAGCGTTTGGACATTGGTTCCCATGGTCTGCACGTACCGCCGCGCGGTGGCGGCGTCGACCAGGTCGTCGTCCAGCGCCTGGGTGAGCAGCCGCAGCGAAGTCAGTGGGGTGCGCAGATCGTGCGACACGGCAGCGATGACCTGGCGGCGGGCGTTGTCGGCGGCGTCGCGCTGTCGTTCCTCGGACTGCAACGTGCCGATCATTCGGTTGGCCGCCGTGGCAAGGTCTGAAAGCTCGGTGCTCGACGAGGCGGTCACACGGGCTTGGCGATCTCCGCGCTGCACGGCCTGAAGACCGTCGCGAACGTTGCGGATGTCCCGCTCGACGCCGCTTGAAAGCAGCTGCGCGGCGCGCGCCGCGATCAGCGCGGCGAAGACCAGCAGGCCAATGGTCGCCAGCGCATCGTGGTCTGACACGAACATGACGGCGGCGCCGATGACCAGCGCCGCAAGCAGCTGCCCCAGCGCGAGTCCGAGCCCGAGCCCAAAGCGCCGGTGCAGCGTCGTGGGTCCCAGCCAGCCGCTGGCTGCCGCCTGCGCGACCAGCAGAGCCAGCACCCCGATTGGCACCAGGATCTCGGCGGTGACCACGACCGCGTGGCCGCCACCGGCGATGACCATCACCACCGAGCTGATCCCCAGGGCGGCGATCAGTACGAGTCCCGACCCCACCAGCGACCGCCTCATGGGCAGAACCTGTACCCCACGCCCCACACGGTCTGGATGAAGCGCGGGGAGTCCGGGTCGGGCTCGATCTTGGCGCGCAGCCGGCGTATGTGAACCGTGACGGTGGAGCTGTCGCTGTAGTAGGAGCACTGCCACACCAGCTGCATCAGCTGATCACGCGAGAAGACCTGACCGGGGTTTGCGGCCAGGAACGCCAGCAGATCGAACTCGCGCAGAGTCAACGCGACGGGAACCGAATCGACCGTGAGGGTTCTGGCGACTCGGTCGATGCAAATGCCGTCGAACTGAAGCGGTGCGGTGGGCTGTTCATCGGACGCGGTGCGGCGCAGCACCGCCTCCACCCGGGCCACCAGCTCAGCGGGGGAGAAGGGCTTGGCGATGTAGTCGTCGGCACCTCGCCGCAGGCCTACGATGCGGTCGGACTCCTCGCCCTTTGCGGTCAGGAGAATGATCGCGGGTGCCCGGCCATGGGCCTCGCGCAGGCGGCGCATGACCTCCAGGCCGTCAAGGCCGGGGAGCATGATGTCGAGCACCACCAGATCCGGGCACGCGGGGGCGCACATGGCGATCGCCTGCGCCCCATCGCCGGCGAGCGCGGCGCGGTATCCGGCCCGCTCCAGGTAGCGCGCAACGACCTCGCGAATGGTGGGCTCGTCGTCGACGACGAGAACGGACTGCGACTCAGCCGAAGGTGAAGTCATAGACGCTCACGCCGGGTGGCACTTCCAGGGTAAGGGTGTGTTCCTGCACGCTGGGCAGTTCGACAAGTCGGTACAGCCGGTCTCTTCCCACGGTAGCGGTGGCGTCATGAACGTCGCCACCGGCAGCCGACGGCGCGATCGCTTGGCCGTCAAGCAGCACATGCACCGCTTGCGGGCCTCCCGGCGAGCCGGCCACGAGGTAGACGCGTCGTGCGCGGAAGTGCAGTTGCAGAAGGCTTTCGCTTACGGCATCGGTACCCCACTGGCCGACCCGCCACTGGCCCGCGTAGCGCAGATAGCTCAGCGGGTCCGGTTCGCTGGGCAGCGGCCCGAAGTTGTGCAGGCCCTCTGTCAGCGTGCCGCTGGCTGTGTCGGTGAACCGTTCGCCGCGCTCGGCGCCCAGATAGGACTCCGGAGTGGTTTCGACTTCGGAGGGCTTGATCGCGTTGACCTTGGTGGCCCCGCCCAGGCCCTTGGCTCCGGCTTCGATCAGCAGCGTGCGAATGGCGCGCTCCTTGGCGCCGTAGTTACCCTCGCCGAAGTCCTCAAGGCGGATCTGTCCCTGAGCGTCGATGAAGTACTCGGCGGGCCAGTATTCGTTGTCGTAGGCATCCCAGGTGCCATATTCGTTGTCTTGGACAACGGGGTAGTGGATGCCGTCCTGTTCGATCGCCGCTTCGACGTTGGAGGCAGACCGCTCGAAGGGGAACTCGGGTGTGTGCACGCCCACGATGTCAAAGCCCTTGGAGTGGTACTTGGCGTACCACGCGTTCAGGTAGGGAAGCGTGCGGATGCAGTTGATGCACGTGTACGTCCAGAAGTCCACGAGCACCACGTGACCGCGCAGGCTGGCGAGGGTGAGCGGCTTGCGTCCGGGCGTGTTGAACCAGTCCTCGGTGTCCTTGAATTCGGGCGCCTGCCCGAGGCTGGGCAGCGTCTCGTCGGCGTCGGCTTCCTTTATCCCCGCCGACTGACGGGCCTTGTGCCCGCGCAGCGCTGTCAGCTGTACGTTGGCGGCATGACTGGTCTCAAGCCCGTGGGTGGGGTCGACCAGAAACGACGGCAGGTCGCTGGCGATGGCGGTCTCAAAGCGCGTGTCGTAGTTGCCGATCATGGCAACCCCGATGGCGATCATCACGGCGCCCATCGCCATCTGGAATCCCGCGCCGCGGCGCGCCAGGCGCGAGGTCAGGCGCCGGCCACCGATCATGAGGATGTACAACACCAGCGCGGAGCCGACCCCGTAGGCGACCGCTACGGCCAGCCGACCGGCGGTGAACGACTGCGATGCCGACACCGTGATCACGCTTGCCAAGATGGGGCCGGCGCACGGCGCGTAGACGAAGCCCAGGCCGCCGCCGACGAGCATCCCCGACCAGAACCCGCCGCCCTGGCGCCGGGTTATCTTCAGCCCCCCGGTGGGCCCCAGGCGGCTGAGCGCCATCTCCAGGCGGTCGCCCAGGCGCGGGATCATCAGCGACACGCCGAAGCTGATCAGCACGATGATCGAGACGTCGCGCAGCAGGCTGTTGGGCAGGCCCAGCGCCGAGATCAGGTAGACCAGTGCAACGGTTGCGAACGTAAACGAGAGCGCCAGTCCCGTAGCCACCCCCAGCGGGCGTCGCCGGCCGCCGGTGACCCCGGCGGACAGCACCACGGGCAGCACGGGCAGCACGCACGGCGATACCGCGGTGGCACCGCCGGCCACGAAGGCGAACACCAGCAATAGGGCCATGGGACCAGTATGCGACCCAGATGTTGCGGATCTCTTACATCGCGTCCACGCACCGCCCGAGTGGCCGATGGGCTGCTTCGTAAGAACTCGGTAAGGAGTTCGCGCTGGACTGGCAGCACCGAACTGCCAAGCAGCGGAGCAGGCAAATGCTCCGCCCGTCCAAGGAGCACAGCATGAATGCAGCGCCACGAAACCTCGCAGCCCTTCTGGCCACGGCGGCGATGGGGGCGGTTATGGCCCTACCCGCGGGTGCCCAGGCCCACTCGATGAAGATGAAGCACTCGTCGATGAAGCATCACTCCATGAAGCACAAGTCGATGAAGCACTCGTCGATGAAGGGCTAGGAGCCTGCTGGAGGGCTAGAACCCTCTTGGAGGGCTAGAACCCTCCGTTCGCGTGCCCCGGTGGGAGTGGCGCCGGGGCACGCGCCGTCGCCGGCCCGCTCACCCGGCGGGGGCGATCAGCAGCTCGGGCCCCTCGGTGACGCCGCGCACACCGTTGACGGCGGGGTTGGCTGGCTTGACCGAGACGCGCTCGCTGGGCAGCGCCACACACAGCGCAAGCGCTTCCTCGGTCTTCACGCTTGCGTCAAGCCAGGCGTGCTGGGCGTCGGCGTCGGTGAGGATTACGGGCATGCGGTCGTGCACGGCTCTTGCCACCGTGTTGGCGCTGGAATCGCACGTGAGCAGCGTGATGCTTTTCAGCCACTCGGCGTCCTCGGCCTTGGTCTGCGTCCACAGCGATGCGAACGCGAAGATGACCCCGCCGTCGACCTGAAAGTGAAACGGCTGGCGCGGCTGCCCGGGTCGCTCGGCCTTCAGCCACTCATACCAACCGTCGGCAACCTGCAGCGCGCGGTGCGTGCCGTCGACCATGAGCGTGGAGAAGGTGCGCTTGGTGGTGACGGTCTCCAGGCGGGCGTTGATCATCTTGTACGCCCCCCTCTGGTCCTTCATCCACGGCGGGATGAGTCCCCAGCGCATCATGGTCGCCTCGGGCGTGCCCGCAGGCGCGGCAATCGCCAGGACCTCCTGTGTCGGGGCGACGTTGAAACGATGCGTGCCGGAATCGCTGGGCACGTTGACGTTGAACTGCTTGGCGATCTCTTCAGGTCCGGCGGTGTTTGTGTAGCGACCGCACACACCCTGAGGATACGGAGGGCACGCGCTTGGGGCTGGGAGTAGAATTGACCGCCAACATACGGTCGGTGGTCAAGGGAAGTCGGTGAAAGTCCGGCGCGGTCCCGCCACTGTAACCGGGGATGTGTGTCGCAGCGCCCGTGCGCGGACGTGCTATTGGGGTACGACCGACGACCGCGGCGAAGCCACTGGCGGGCCACAGGGTCTGCTGGGAAGGCGTGACACATGGGCCCGGAAGCCAGGAGACCTGACCCCGGCATCAAGCCCGACAACCCTCGTGGAAAGGGGTGGCTCATGCTGTTTTCTTCTATTGGTGCGCGCCAGGTGGCTGCCGGTGCGATGGTGACGGTCCTGGCTTGTTGTGCGAGCACGTTCGCGTCGGCCCCGGTGCTCGCCGCTCCGGCGCCGAGCCCGGCGACGGTGATTGTGCGCGTGGAGGGGCTGGATGAAACCAAGCTTCCGCCGACGCAGGTCACGACGACGGATGCTCCTGTGATTCAGCCCGGTGAACCGACCGAACACGCTTGTCCTGGTACGTCAGCGCTTGGCGCATTGCAGATCGCTACAGGCGGCGATTGGGCGGGCACGTGGTACACCGGTCTGGGGTACTCACTCGAAACCATCGAGGGCGAGAACCTTCCATTTGAGAGCACCTCCGAAGCGGACTATTACTGGGACTTTTGGCTCAACGACAAGGAATCGGCGGTTGGGGCGTGCGGCGCGGAACTCGAAAGCGGCGATGAAGCGCTGTTTTTCCCGGCCTGCTACGGAAAAGCGTGTCCGCCGGAAGAAGCGACGCCGCTGGGGATAGAAGCCCCCGCGACCGCTGGCGTGCGCGAACCCGTCATCGTGACCGTCAAGCAGTACAACAGCCTCGGGGAATCCAAGCCGGCCGTGGACGCAACCGTTGCAGGCGACGGTGCAAAGGCGACCACCAACAGCGAAGGTCACGCGACACTTAGCTTTACCAATGCCGGCTCGTTTCTGCTGCGCGTCACCGGTTCTCCGACGGGCCCTGCGTCCGTGCGGACCGAGGCGCCGCTGTGCGTCCACAACGGCAACGACGGCACGTGTGGCACAAAGGCTCCCGCCGAGGGCTCATCGACGACGGTGGTCTCGCAGGTGGTCGCCCCTCCGTACACCGGTCCCTACGCTGTGGTCGCGGACGTGACAGGCCTCGTGGAACGCCACCATTACCGCCGTGCCGGTGCCCCCCGTTTGCTCACTGGCGTGGTCACCGCGCCCACGGCGATAAGGGACGTCCAGATGCGCTTAACGCGCACTCTGAGTCGCGCACACGGTGCGAACCTCTGCTCGTATTACGACGGCAGCGACGATCGCTTTCACGCGATGCGCTGCGGTGCCGCCCACGGCCAGTTCTTCTCGGTCGGCGACTCTGCCAAGTTCTCCTACCTGCTGCCGTCGCCGCTCCCACCGGGCCGCTATGTGCTGGACATCAGTGCCAGCGACCTCGCGGGCAGCACCTCAAAGCTTGCGCGTGGCAGCTCGCGCATCGTCTTCTATGTCGAATAGGCCCGCGTGCCGCTTAACTGGGGCTTCGCGGTTGCGCGGGGCCCTGTTAGCGGCTGCGTCCGCGGGGGTGGCGGCGCTTCTGGCCGGTTGCGGCCTTGGCGCCGGTACCACGCCGCAGGCGGTGACGCTCACGGTGACGCGTGAATTCGGTGCAGCCCCGGTGCCGGCGGCGGGCCCCTTGCAGGCGCACGGCCAGGAGACCGCGATGAGCCTGCTGATGCGCAACTACTCCGTCGCAACCGCCTACAGCGGCGGCTTCGTGGAAAGCATCGACGGCCATTCCGGCGGCCAGGTCGACGGAGCGCCAACGGCCTGGTTCTACTACGTAAACGGCTCCGAAGCGCCCAAAGGGGCGGCGGAGACCAAGGTGCACGCAGGCGATGCGATCTGGTGGGACCTGCACGACTGGAGCCAGGCCGAGCACACGCCGGCGGTGGTCGGTTCCTACCCCGAGCCCTTCCTGGAGGGCGTCGCCGGCAAGCGGTTGCCCGTGCGTGTCGAATGTGCTGAACCACAGGGCAAGGCTTGCAGGACCGTCGGTGCGCGGTTGAGTGCCCTGGGCGTCCCGTTCGGCTTCGCGGGCCTGGGCCCCGGGGGCGAAGACCAGGACACGTTGCGCGTTGCGGTGGGACCGTGGTCGGCGATCAAAGTGATCCCGGCCGCCGACGTGCTTGCGCAGGGCCCCGGCGCCAGTGGCGTGTACGCGCGCATGTCGCCCATCGGCCAGTCGCTGCAGCTGCTGGACGCAAGCGGCAAGGTCACGCAAACCCTCGACGCGGGAGCGGGCCTTGTTGCGGCCGTGCGGTACTCCG
>CAJCIJ010000115.1 GCA_903970315.1 Actinomycetota bacterium | reverse complement strand
CATCGCGCACGGCAATCTCCCTGTCGATCAGGTGCATGGCATCGTCCAGCGCAACATGCTCGTAGTAGCGGTCGTTCAGCGTCATCACCGGCGCATGGTCGCAGCGGCCCACGCAGCTGATGTCCCTCACCCGCACCACGTTGGGGATGTTGGCATACTTGGCCTCCAGCGCGGCCTTCAGATAGTGCGCCTTGTGCAGGTGGCAGGTCATGTCGTCGCACACCCGCACGTCCACCGGGACGGGCGGTTTCAACCGGAAGTGCGGATAGAAGCTGGCCACGGTGTGCACATCGCGCACATGCACGCCGCGCCGCTCCGCGATCAGCTCGATCTCCCGCGCCGGAACGTAGCCCTGCGCGTCCTGCACGTGGCGCAGGTCCTCAAAGACGCCGGTGGGCCCGGCGTTGGGGTTCGCAATGGTCGTCAGCACTTGGGCTTCCATGGGACCGGGCACGCTCACACTGGATTGGGAATCTCTGCGAACACTTTACATCGATATCCGCCAACCTGTTTAAGCAAATTTGGATTGCAATCGTCGCCCCGGCGGAATATAACAAGGGCAAATATTACGACAGATCGCAAAAGGCAGGGGAGCGCGTGTTGCACCACAGACTAGGCCATGCGGGACTCGGCGCGCTGGCGCTCACGGCGAAGGCGCTCGTATCGCCCTTGCTGGTGCCGTCCCTGCCTGCCCAGGCGCCCTCGGACGGCCACCTGCGGGTGCTGCTGCGCATCGCCTACACCGGCCAGATGCACGCTGACCTGCCCGCAGGTGGCAAATACGTCGGCCCGGGGTCGTGCTCAGCCGTCGCCTGCCACGGCGGCATCCAGCCCCGCAGCGTCACCAAGGTTCTACAGAACGAGTACAGCACCTGGGTCACCTCGGACAAGCACGCCCAGGCCTATGCCTCGCTGACCGGCCCGCTGGGCAAACAGATCGCCGCCACGCTCAGGATCGGCCCGGCGGAGAAGGCCCAGCGCTGCCTGGTCTGTCATGCCCTCAGCGTGCCCGCCTCCATGCGCGCGCGCGACTTTGACGTGAACGAGGGCGTCAGTTGCGAGAGCTGCCACGGTCCGGCATCGCAGTGGCTGGGTCCGCACATCCAGGCCAAAGCTCTCCACGCCGACATGGTCGGGCTGGGCCTCTATGACAACAAGAACCTCGCCCTGCGCACGGAGCGGTGCCTGACCTGCCACCTCGGCGCGCCGGGCATGTCCGTGGACCATGAACTCATCGCTGCCGGGCACCCCGACCTGTCCTTTGAGCTGGACTCCTTCACCGCCGTCGAGCCGCCCCACTGGGTGGAAAAAGGCCCTGACGGCCAGCCCTCGGCGGACCCGCTCTTCGGCACCCGAGCCTGGGCCGTCGGTCAGGCCGTGCAGTTGCGCGAGAGCCTGCTGCGCGTGGAGCGCCATGCCAAGTCCGGCCCGTGGCCCGAGTTCAGCGAGATGGACTGCATCGCCTGCCACCACTCCCTCACCGGCCCGCTCAGCTGGCGGCAGAAGACCGGCTTCCCCGGCCACCGCGCCGGCGACCCGCCCTACAACCTCGCGCGCTACGCCCTGTTCAAGCACTTCGCCGCCGAGGTCGACCCCGGTCTGAACACTGAACTCGCCGCATCCACCGCCCGCGTGAGCGCGTTGGTCACCAGCATGAGCCCCGACCGCGCGGCCGTGGAGTCCGCCGCCGGCCACGCCGCCGAGCAGGCCGCCCGCATGACTGCGGAGATCGAGCGCGCCACCTACGACCGCGCCCGCACCGAACGCCTGCTCCGCGCCATCACCGCCGACGCGGAGGCCATCTCGCTGGACGGCGAGCGCACCGCCGAGCAGGCCACCATGACCGTGGACTCGCTGTACATCGCCGATGCCAAGGCAGGCGCCACCAACGCCGCCACCCGCTCGGCCATCGACGGCCTCTTCAAGCTGGTCAACAATCCCTCGGCCTACAGCGCCCCGCAGTTCGCAGCCCAGATGCGCCGCGTCCACGACTCACTGCGCTAGCCTGCCGATTGGATTGTCATCCTGAGCGGAGCGCAGCGGAGTCGAAGGATCTGCTGTTCTGACAGCGTTGGTGTCGGGGACCGGTCGCCCCAGGTCTAGGTCCTGAGCTCGCGCAGAATGAGGCCTGGGCGGGACACGAAAGAGGTCGGAAGATGCCCTGCAAACGGTGGCCTGCCGTGATTGCGCTCGCACTCCCCACACTGGCTGCGGCCCAATCCACGACGCACGGGATGCGCCCCCCCACCCGCGCCTCGCTGGCCGGGGACTACGACGGCGGACAGATGGAGGTCGGCGCGGAACTCGCGCTGCTGCCCAACGGCCACTTTCGCTATGAGCTGGCCTACGGCGCGCTCGATGAGTCCGCACAGGGTACCTGGGAGGTCAAGGACGGCGCTGTCTTTCTTACTACGGTGCCGGCCGTCGTACCACCGCGCTTTGTCGTTGAGAGCGACCAGCCCGACCCCCGCGGCAGCCTCTGGATCACCCTTAGCAGCGGGCCGGTAATAGAAGGTGCCGCGCAGCGCGTCTACCTGCTCTTCGGGCCACCGCCCTTCGTCCCGCCTGCGGCCGACAACCCGCCCGAGATGGTCGAGATCGCCGCCGACGGCCACGTTCCGCTGCC
>CAJCIJ010000114.1 GCA_903970315.1 Actinomycetota bacterium | reverse complement strand
CCCGTACTGCGATGGCTGCTCGATTGCGGTGATGACGCCCAGTGGCGGACTGTCATGCTCGAGCTGCCGTTGTACGAGCCGCAGGATTGCGCCGGTGACCTGGGGCTGTCGTTGGACTCGCGCCATGGGAACGGCACTCTGACTTGGCTGTGTGCCTGCCACCAGTCGGCCAGCATGCGGTCGTAGATGACTTCTGCGTCGCCGGTCTGGATGCGCCCGTGCTCGGCGTAGAGGTCAAGCGCCTCGGCGCGTCCTGCCCGGAGCGCAAGCGACGCCTTTGCCTCCCAGGACTCTGCGAAGCGGTGGACGGTGTCCAGCTGCACGGTCGGCAGGATCTCGCGGGCGTGCTCGAACATGCCACCGCGCCCGACCGCCGACAGCTGTAGGTGGTCGCCGATGAACGCGATCCGTGCGCCGTCCTCTTCGACGGCGGCGTGTAGGCGCCGGAAGTGCCGCGTCTTGACCAGCGCGGCCAGATCCACGTGTCCGGCTGTGCTCATGCAGCGCGAGACTAACCGGTGCCTGTCGGGCTTGCTGGCCAGCTGGTTAGCAGTGAGCGAGACCTCGCTGAAGGTTTCTGAACGCCCGGACGGGATGGCAGCTGGACACGTGGATCAGCCCCGCGTTGGGGTATATGGCTGATGTCGGCGCACCGTCACGGCGAGAACCACCCAGACGGGCCTCACAGCGCTCAGACGGGCCGATCGGCGTCGGCTCGACGGACAACGGGCTTAAGTCGGCGCGTGGCGCCGGCGCCGCTTCCGTTTGTTTCCGATCACGCAGACAGGCTGACGACGGCGTTTGCGATGTGAGCGACGTCACCGAGCGTCAGGACGAGACGATGAGCCTCCTTACGCGCAGCGTCATTACGGCACGACCTGTTCGCTGACGAGCTTCGCCACCAGTTGACTGGTGGTGGCGGAGTTTGTGCGCGCCCGGGCTGACGCGAGCAGCCGCTCGACCTGGCGCGTGGAGATACCAAGTGCCGGGGCGATCTCGGCCTGGATCAGGCCGTCGCTGACCAGTAGGAGTACCTCGAGCTCGCGAGCGGTAAGTCCCATGAGGCCGCGGCGCGCCCGGGTGATGGGGTGGGTTGGGGTCGGCGTCGGTGGATTCGGCGCCACGCGGGTGGAGGACGCCACCGTGACGCGGATCGGCCGGGCCGGTGAGGGTGGTCGGCGTTGCAGCTGGTGTAGGCGCAGTGTGAAGCGGGCGAACACCTCGGCTATCAGGCGCCCGATGAGGATGTTTGCCGGCAATGCCACCGCGGCGGCAAGGATTTCGGCGTCACCGTGGCGGACCAATACCTCGCCCCCGAGCGCGGTCCCCGCCAGGTATGCGGCGGCGGTCACCAGCGCAGCCATAACGGACAGGCCGGTCGAGCTGACGGCGGCGATTACCCACAAGAGGGGAAGCGCTACCCACCAGGACGGACTGTCCGGGCCGTTGCACAGGACCGCTATCGCTCCGAACGCAGCCGGGCTGACCTGTCTCAGTGGGCTGCGGCGCAGCCAGATGTAGGCTCGCCGTGGTCTTCTGAGGCCAGCCCCCGCAATCCCCAGCGCCAGAGCCGCGATTCCCACGGTCACGGGTACCGACCCGCGCGAGCCGAGTACGCCGAAGCAAACGGACAGAACTGCGCCGATCGCCGTCAGCGATAGCGTCAGGATGAACAGGCGCAGGTAAAGCTCCTCGGTGAGGTACACGAGATCCGTCCCCCGTACCATCAGCTCACCGCTGTCGTGGCCTGGACGCGACGGGTGTGCCGCAACGCGTTGCAGGTCAGATCGCATCGGTGGCCTGCGCGTAGATGCCAACGAGCTGCTCGAGCGTGCGAGCGCCAGTCTTGCGCTTGGCCGCAGCGATATGCGAGCGGACCGTGGGAAGGGCTACATCGAGTTCAATCGCCGCCTGCTTGGGCAGCAGGCCCGCTCGCAGTAGGCGGAGCACTCTGTGCTCTGCCTCGGTGAGCGAAGCGACGCGTGTGGCCGGCTGTGCGCCGGGCGCCAGCGCGACCGGCTCGGTGCTCACTGCAGCCGATAGCGCCCGCGTGATCGCCGGTCCACCCCGGCGCGCGTCGGCCAGATTGCTGGGTATGCCCGCGATGAACCGACGCAGGAGCGTGACCAGGACCCAGACAACCCCAGCGTTGGCGATCAGGTCGATCCACTGATTTCCGATCAGTTCCCGCCCTCGTGGCGTCACGGTCCATGCCAGCGAGTGGCCCTTAAGCAACAGGTCACCCATGTACCCCAGGCCGGACACCGCTACGCAGGCGACAAGCCAGGGGGGTGAGGACACGATTACGGCGATCCACACGATAGCCGGGGCGACCTCGGCAAAGTGGCTCTGGACGCCCCAGTCAAGCGCCCCAGCGGCGGCGAACAGCGCAGCGAGAATCAGCGCGGCCCCCCGGGGGCGCAGGAGCCTGGCGGCGGTCGTCGGCCAGAACAAGCCACTGAGGGCGACGCCCGTCATCACGGCTCCCTCGACCGCAGCGAGCGGCCCACCGCCGTCTGCCAGGGCGAAGGCCGTGTCGCTTGCGGCGGCGATCGCCATCAGGCCGAAGCCGAGCTGGAGAGCGTCTTCGCCCAGCGCCGTGATGGCCGCAGCGGCGACGTCGATCCCGCCGGCATCGAACCGCGTCGCCTCGACGCTTGCCATATCTGCTGTGTCCCCCGGCACGCGGGCAGGGTAACGAACCGCTTCGTCGCGGCGTCCGCAGGTCGATCTCGTCACATTCCACCCTGTAAATCTGTTCTGCGCCCGCGTATGGTCGCCGGCATGACTCAGGGGCCCAACGAGCCGGCAGCGAACCTCAGCGAGCGCGAGCTTGAGATCGTGACGCTGCTCGTCGGCGGTCTCCGCAATCAGGAGATCGCGGAGCAGCTCGGCCTGTCCAAGCGCACTGCGCAGGCCCACGTCGCAAGCGCCATGCGCAAGACCGGCACGTGCACGCGCACCCAGCTAGCCGTGCACGCGCTGCGCGTCGGGCTGGTGGCGCTGCATCCAACGCCGAATCGTCACGAAGGAGCGTGCGACAAGTGATTGATGCCAGTAGGCATTTCGGCCAATTGCCCGGGGGAATTGCCACACGTATACTCCCGCAGCCGTGCGGTGTCCGCACGGCGCATGGATCGGCGGGCGGCGTGGCCATAACGGCTGATTCCGCTTTGAGATCACAACAGTGGTGGATGAGACACGCAATCACGGAGGGGACGCGGCCATGATGCTGCCGCAGAGAGTCGGCGGCTGGTGCGCGAACCGGGTGGGCGCCAAACGGGTGATGGCGCGCGGGCAGCGCAGCGCAGGCCGGCACTCGCACTGGATCGCGGTGGCCAGCCTGGGCTTCGCGACGCTGTCCGGGTGCCTTTCAGCGTCTGCGCTGGCTGGCTCCGCTCAAGAGCCATCGGCGTCTGCCAGTGCCG
>CAJCIJ010000113.1 GCA_903970315.1 Actinomycetota bacterium | reverse complement strand
GGTCTGCGATTCGCTGCTGGCGGGGGTTGACCCGGTAGCCGCCGAAGACCCGCCGGGGGGAGTCGTGGACGTCTGCGTGGTGCTGCTTGCGCACCCCGCTGCAACCAGGCCGGCGGCGAGCGTGGCGATGATCGCTGGGCTGGTCCTGTGCATATGACCGACGGGCGTTGCGGGCGGGTAGCATCTGCTGACGGATGGCAGACGCCCAACAGCCACCCACGATACCGACGCCCACCGACGAGCCGTCGCGCCGAAGCCGGCGTGAACGCTCGCGTACCGTGGCGATGGCGGGACTGCTGATCTTGGCCACGGTCTTCGCGGTGCTGAACCTGGGCGAGGTCAAGGTGGACTGGATCTTCGGCTCCGGCAAGGCGCCTTTGATCGTCGTGATCGTGATCTCGCTGATGGCGGGGGTGCTGATCACCTACGCGGCTGAACGGCGGACGGGCAGGCGCAAGTAGTCGCGCGGGCCGACGAGGCGGCGCAAGGAGTCGGGCAGGCGCAAGGAGTCGCGCGGCGCTGGTAGGCACCGGCGCGAGCGGTGATCAGGGATGAGTGTGGATGGGCCCGCTGTCGATGGCTTGGAACGCCGATCCGGGAACGGTCTTGAGCTGGTCCAGGTCGGTTTCGTTCCAGCCGGGGTTGGGTGCGCCGGTGATGAACCACGGGCTCCCGTTGTCGGCGACGATCAGGCCGTAGCGCTTCAGGGCACGCAGGATGATCAGCGCTTGACCGTGGTAGCCGGCCAAAGGAAAGCTCGCATTCAGGCGTAACCGCAGGCCCATGGGCGGCAGGTTGGGGTCGGTGCTTTCCGACGCGTAGTGCGTGGCGGGGTGGATATAGCCGCGCTGGGTCTGCTCGACGGTTACGCGCAGGGCGTGGTCGATCTGACCGGCGTGGACTTCGGGATAGCGCGCCAGCAGCGGGAAGATGGGCAGCCCGGCGGCGTCGGCCGAGGTGAAGCCTTCGGGCCGCAGGGCGTTCGAGCGCAGGTTAAAGACGGCGCCGGAACCGGCTTCCCAGCCGCTTGAGTCGCGCTTTGCGTGGTAGAGCTCATACAGCTTGCAGGCGCCGCGCTGGAGCACGAGAACGTGTTGGTCTCCTTCTTCGCCGGCGCCCTCGACGGGGGCGTTGGGCGGGACAGGGTAGGGACCGGGGTTTGATTCTTCGCCGTATTCGTTGAAGTGGATTGGCACCTTGCGCTGGTGGGGGCCGACGACGGTGTAGGGAATGCCGTAGGCCGGGTTTGAGCCGAAGTCGGCGTGGAGGTGAGCGCTGGCGCCGATCGCGTCGATGTAGGCCGCAGAGTGGGGATCCACGGGCGCATTGGCGATTTCCTGGTTGAGTGGATTTGAGGCGGGAAAGATGGGGCAGCCGTACTCGTGTGGACCGACGGGGCCGCTGGCGACGGCGGCTGTGATCCAGAGGGTTGCGAGTGCGGCGGCGCCAGCCAGAGTGCTGGAGGCGGCGATTGCGGTTGCCGGCCGCGGGCGACGAAAGGCATGGGGCATAAGCGGTGGCGTACCAGCACGTTAGACGGCCCAGCGATCGGGCATGCTTTCGGCGTGGCTTCTGAGTCCGAGCGGATGGCAATAGAGGTGTGCGGGCGCTCGGTGTCGTTGAGCAACCCCGGCAAGGTGTTCTTCCCGGAGCGGGGGATCACCAAGCTCGACTTGATGAACTACTACCTGGAGTGCCAGGAGGCGGTGGTGTTTCACCTGCGCGAGCGTCCGACGGTGCTGAAGCGCTGGGTCAACGGCATCGCGGGGGACCCGTTCTTTCAGAAGCGCGTGCCCGATGGCGCTCCGGAGTGGCTTCAGACGGCGACGGTGACGTTTCCCAGTGGCAGGCACGCGCGGGAGCTGGTGGTGGACGACGCAGCGCACCTGGCATGGGGCGTGAACCTTGGCGTGATCGACTGGAACCCTTGGCCGGTGCGTCGCTCAGACCTGGACCATCCGGACGAGCTGCGGGTGGACCTTGACCCGGGCCCCGAGGTGGGCTTCGCAGAGGTGCGCGCGGTGGCGCTGGAGGTGCGCGAGATCCTGACCGAGCACGGGCTGCGTGGATATCCCAAGACGTCGGGCTCGCGGGGCATACATATCTACGTGCGGGTGGTTCCTGAGCACGACTTCACCGAGGTGCGCAGGGCGGCGCTGGCGCTGGCACGCGAGGCCGAACGGCGCATGCCGGGCCGCGCCACCAGCCGCTGGTGGAAGGAGGAACGCGAGGGCGTGTTCATCGACTACAACCAGAACGCGCGGGATCGCACGGTGGCGTCGGCGTACTCGGTGCGCGCGGTGGGAGACGCGCGGGTGTCGTGCCCGCTTGAATGGGATGAGGTGCCGGACGTTGATCCAGAGGACCTGCGCATCGACACGGTCCCGGAGAGGCTGCGCGAGCGCGGGGACCCGGCGGCGTCAATCGACGCCGACCCGGGGGTGTTGGATGGACTGCTTGAGCTGGCGGCTCGCGATGAACGCGAAGGGCTCGGTGACGCGCCGTGGCCACCGCACTTCAAAAAGGGCCAGTCGGAGCCGCC
>CAJCIJ010000112.1 GCA_903970315.1 Actinomycetota bacterium | reverse complement strand
ACCGTAGGCGCGCCTTGTCTTCTCGCTTGCGCCGCGCCGGCGCAGATCGGCGTCCATGAGGACCAGGGCGCCGGCCCAGAGGCGTGCCGGCACCGAAGCGGTTGGCGGCCGGGAGGGGGCTGCCTGGTCTGCGACCGGTGCCACCTGACGGTGATTCGCCGTCACCGCCAGGGGCCCTGCCGTACCCTGTCACGCTCCGGGCGCGCCTGGAGCGCGCGGCGCCGTAAAGTGTGACCATGCAGCAGCCCGCCTGGCAGGAGATCGATTGGCGCGAGCACCAGCGCTGGGTCACGGTGCGCGGCGGCCCGGTGAACGTCGTCGAACTGGGAGCGGGGCCACCGGTGCTGTTCATCCACGGGCTGGGCGGATCGTGGCAGAACTGGCTGGAGCAGCTACCTGTGTTCGCCGCCCACCACCGCGTCGTGGCGTTCGATCTTCCTGGCTTTGGATACTCGCCGCTGCCCACTGTCCAGGTGTCCATCCAGGGGTACGTAAACGCCGCCCGGGAAGTGCTCGACGCCCTGGACATCGACACTGTCGCGCTGGTGGGCAACTCGATGGGCGGTCTGATCAGCTGCGAGCTGACCCTGCTGGAACGGGCGCGCGTGGCGCGTCTTGGACTGATCTCCCCGGCCGGCGTGGCCGTCCGCAACCGTCAACAGCGGATCTCGTTGCTGCGCTCGCTGTACCCCACGGTCGCACTCACGGGCCGTTGGATCGCGACAAACGCCGAGCCGGCCGCGCGTCGCCCGCAACTGCGCAACCGCCTACTTGCGTTTGTGGCCAGCCAGCCCGACACGATCCCGGCGCCGTTCGCGGCCGAGCAGCTGCGGGGGATGGGCAAGCCGGCCCTATGGCCGGCGATGGAAGGCGTGATCATGCACTCCGTGGACGAGCGCCTGGGCGGTATCTCGTGCCCCACGGTGTTGATCTGGGGACAGGATGACCCGGTGCTCCCCGTTCGGCACGCGGAGGTGTTCGCCGCGGGCATACCGCACGCGCGCAAGGTGATCTACCCCGACACCGGCCACTGCGCGATGTTCGAACGCGCCGACGAGGTCAATGTGCTGCTGGCTGAGTTGCTCGGCGACCCCGAGCCGGCACCTGTGCCGTCCGAGCCGGGCGCCATGGCGCCGGCGGCTAACGCGTGATTGCGCCCTCCGAGGCGCTGCCCACGAGCTTTGCGTACTTGCCAAGCGCTATGTCGGCGTGGCCACTTGGGACCTGCGGCGGCTCGTAAGCGCTCGCGCGCCGTTGGATCTCCTGATCGCTGAGGTCAACGTCCAAGCGCCTCGCGTCGGCATCGATCGTGATCTGATCGCCGTCGCTGATCGCCGCGATCGGGCCACCACGAGCGGCCTCAGGCGCGATGTGGGCCACCATGAAGCCGTGCGTGGCTCCCGAGAAGCGTCCGTCGGTTATCAGCGCGACCTCCTCGCCGAGGCCCTGACCGACGAGTGCAGCGGTGACAGCGAGCATCTCGCGCATGCCAGGGCCCCCGACTGGCCCCTCGTTGCGGATCACCACCACATCGCCCGCGACGATCTCCTCCGCAAGCACCGCAGCCATTGCGGCCTGCTCGCCCTCGAACACCCGCGCCGGCCCGACGTGCCGGCGTCGGCTGTGGCCGGCCAGCTTGACCACGCACCCATCCGGGGCGACGTTGCCGCGCAGGATCGCAAAGCCGCCGGTGGGTTGCAGCGGATCGTCCAGCGGCCGCACGACGCGCTGGCCCGGGGTCTCGCGCGCCACGCGCGCGTGATCGCCGATCGTCCGTCCCGTGACGGTCAGAGCATGCTCGTTGAGCGTACCGGCCTCAAGCATCCGCGCCAGCACCAGCGGCACGCCACCCGCCTCGTACAGGTCCGTGGCCACATACTGGCCACCGGGCTGCAGGTCACAAAGAAGCGGCGTGCGCTCCGAGATCGCGTCGAACTCGTCGATGTTCAGCTCCACGCCGGCTTCGACGGCCACCGCGAGCAGGTGCAGGACGGCGTTGGTCGAGCCGCCGCTCATCGCCACGGCGGCGATCGCGTTTTCCAGCGCGGGCTTGGTGATGATTTCGCGCGGGCGCAGGCCACGCCGCAGCACGTCCATCACTAGCCCGCCAATCTCCGTCGCGACTGAAAGCTTGCTCCCGTCCTCGGCAGGAACCATCGACGACCCGGCCGCAGAGACCCCCAGCACCTCGAAGGCCATCGCCATGGTGTTGGCGGTGAACTGCCCACCGCACGCACCGGCGCCCGGTGAGGCGACCTGCTCTAGCTCGTGCAGCTCCTCGGTGGTGATCCTTCCCGACGCGTGCGCGCCCACGGCCTCAAAGACCTGCTGGATGGTCACCTGCTCGCCGTGCCAGTGCCCGGGACGGATGGAACCGCCGTAGAGCATCACCGAAGGGATGTCCAGACGGGCCATGGCCATGACCGTGCCCGGAATCGTCTTGTCGCAGCCGCTGATCGTCACCAGTGCGTCAAAGCAGTGTGCGTCTGCCACGAGCTCGATCGAGTCAGCGATCACCTCGCGGGACACCAGGGAAGCCCGCATGCCGGGCGTACCCATCGTGATTCCATCTGAGATCGCGATCGTGTTGAGCTCCATGGGCGTGCCACCGGCGGCGCGGATGCCCTCCTTGACCTTGGCGGCAAGCACGCGGTTGTTGAAGTTGCATGGCATCGTCTCGATCCAGGAGTGAGCAACGCCCACGATGGGCTTGGCAAGATCGTCGGCGGTGTAGCCGATGCCGTGCAGGTACGCGCGCGCCGGTGCGCGCTCGACGCCCTCCGTCAGGGCGCGACTGCGGTGCTTCAGATCAAACGGCTCGGGGCTCAAGGCGCCGGAACACTACCGCCGGCGGGCGCAGGCGCGCCGTAGGCCAGTTGCAGCCCACCGCCGGAACCGCGGCGCTCGTCCTCCCACCGTGCCAAACGAGCCAGGTCGCCGCGGACCTGGTCGGGATCGACCTGGCGCCCGGGTAGGTGCATGTTGGCCTGGTCAAGCAGCTGGCGCTCGTCAGCGGTAAGCAGCATCCACTTGGCCAGCACATCGTCGGAGTCCGGCAGCCGCGCCTGGCCGGCGTCCCAGTGTGGGGAGTGCAGAGCGACGCAGTACTCGTTGAGGATCGCGCCGCTGTCAGCCAGGTAGGCGACGATCGGCTGGTGCGGATAGATCAGATACCCGTACCTACCGCCAGGCGTGCCGGCGTCACTACTGCCCACTGCACCCCAGACGCGCAGGAAGCCGAGGTCGCGGTACATCGCCCACTCCTCGTTGTTGACGCACGACCGCAAGAGGGCGCGAGCGCGCTGCTCGGCACGGCGTTCGCGCCCAGGGTCATACGGCGTTGCCGAAGGCCGACGGCCGACCTGCCAGTGGCGGGCCACCGCGGCGCGCAAGCGGAGGCGCAGCGAGACCAGCCTGCCGGCTCCAAGCTGCGCAGAGCAGAGCAACGCGACAATCGCCGTGGCACCGAGCGCGAGGGCCATCGGCTGCGGCTCAGCTACAACCGCCGGCGGCGCGCGGAAAGAAGATCACCCTGTCCGCGTCCGCGGGGATCTCGTCGAAGCTCCGCACCAGCTCGGCCTGGCGACGCCCGCCGGCTGCGGTCGGGACCGCTGCCGCCATACCCATGTCGAGCTGACGCCGAAACGCCTCGATCAGCTCCTCGGCCTCCTCGGGCACGGTCACATCACCCTCCGCCACCACGACCTCACCTTTACCGGGCTCCATCCGCAGCAGCTTCATGGCCAACGATTTTACACCGGCAGGCAAGCCCGCCGGTGCGGTGGACGACTAACCGGCGGGCCGTTGGTTGCCGGCAAAGCCCTGGGCCCCCAGGGCCTTGACCCCCAACACGTCCACCGGACCCGTGCCTGCGCCCAGCCCGGCGTGTCCGTTTGCGATTGCCACACGCGTCGCAAGCTGCGCATCGCGCGCAGCCGCCAGCGGCGCTGCGCCCAGTGCAAGCCGAGCGGCGAGGACCGCGGAGTGCGTGCAGCCCGAGCCATGACTGGCAGCGCCCGTGACCCGCGGTCCGCCGATCGCCACCGTGTCGGAAGGGCGCTCTCGGCTGGTGAAGAGGTCGACGATCTCGGTCTCAGGAGGATCGGACCCAGGCCGCCCTCCCCCATCCGCCCCTGCGCCAGGCAGCCCCGGGACCAGCGCGTGCCCACCGGTGATCACGACCGCGCCGGCGCCGGTGCCAAGCAGGTCGACAATCAGATCGCGCGTGTCCCTCGTACCGATCTCGGCGAACTGGCCCGCCACTGTGGCCAGCAGCTCTGCCTCTGGGCGGTTCGGCGTGACGACGGTAGCGCGCGGCAGGATGCGCTCGATCAACACCCGCTGACCGGCGGCGTCAAGCAGTTGCGCGCCCGTGCTTGAGAGCAGCACAGGATCGACGACCACGGGGACGTCGCCGTCAAGCTCGGCCAGTGCATCGGCGACCGCTTCGGCGACGGCCGCATTGGCGAGCATGCCGACCTTGACCGCTGCGACGCCAAGATCGCAGACGACCGCCCGCACCTGCGCGAGCACGAGCTCGGGGGGCATCGGGTACACGACATCGACGGCCACCGTGTTCTGCGCGGTGACCGCTGTGACGGCGCACGTGCCGTGGACTCCGCAGCGGGCAAAGGCCTTCAGGTCGGCGGCGATCCCGGCGCCGCCACCGGAGTCCACACCGGCGATCGTCAGCGCCACTGCAGGCCGGGTGCTCATGGTGCTCGCCGCCGGCCGTGGGCACGCACGGCACGACCTGTGCGCTCGGCTGGCTGGCATCGCGTCATCGTCGGCAACCCAGGGTAGTGAGCGCCAAGAAAACGATCCCATCCCAGGCGAACGCGACCATGTGCAGATGACGCAACCCGCAGTCGGCAAAGCCTCCGCGCCTGACCCACGGCGCGCTGTGGGCGGTCGCGGCGAGCAGTTGGCGATCGAGTATCTCCGCTCGGTCGGCATGGAATCGATCGCCCGAAACCACCGCACGCGGATGGGCGAGATCGACGTGGTGGCAATTGACGCCGCCACGCTGGCGTTCGTCGAGGTAAAGACCCGCCGCCTGAAAAGCGGACAGGGTCGAGCACCCGACCGTGCCCTACCCCAACGCGACGACAGCGGTTTCGGCGATCACGGGCTGGGCTGGCCGGCGCCGGCACAGCGCCTCCGGTTGCGGCGGTTGGCGCTGGCGTGGCTTGCCGAGAGCCGCCCGAGCGGACTGCGCGCGCGCGAGATCCGCTTTGACGCGATCGGTGTGGTGCTGTCAGCCGACGATCAGCTGGTGTCGCTGCGCCACATCCCGGGGGCGTTCTAGGGCCCTGCTGCCTGGGCAGCGGGGCCGGCAGCTCAAAGCGCCAGCTGTTGGTAGGCCAACGACTGGAACGAGAGCCGGTGCAGCGGTGTCACGCCGTGGCACTGGATAGCCGCGCGATGCTCCGGAGTCGTGTAGCCCACGTTGTCGGCGAAACACCAGTCGGGATAGACCGTGTCGGCGTGGCGCATGTAGCGGTCCCGCGTCACCTTGGCGACGATCGAGGCGGCTGCTATCGCAGCGCTCGTGGCGTCGCCGTCGATGATCGCCCGTTGCGGCCTTCCGAAGTCCGGTAGCGCGAAACCGTCCACCACGCAAAGCACCTCGCCGGCGACCCCGGCAGTCACCCGCTGGAGCGCCTCCCGCAGAGCCGCGAGGTTGGTCTTGTGCAGTCCTACCGTGTCGATCCCGCGCGCACAGCGCGACACCACAGTCACGCGCTCTGCCACACGGAGCACGCTCGGATAGAGCGCCTCGCGCGCGTCATGAGTGTGCTGCTTGGAGTCGTTGAGCGCCTGCAGCAGGCCCTGCTCGGCGGCCCCGACGCGCTCGTAGTCAAAGAGGACAGCGGCGGCCACCAACGGGCCGGCCAAGGAGCCACGCCCGGCCTCATCGGCACCTGCCAGCAGCCGCACCGAGAGCGAGCGGTCAAACGCGAAAAGACGGCGCCCGGAGGGCCCGCCGCCCCTGCGCCGCCCGCGTCTAGAGCGTGCCGATCCGGTCCGGGGGCCAGTAGGTGAAGAAGGCGTCGCCGACGATCCAGGAGGTGGGAACTGGGCCCCAGAACCGGCTGTCGTCGGATTCGCCACGGTTGTCCCCCATCATGAACCAGTGTCCGGCCGGAACCTTGATGGGCGTGGGGAAGCTGCACTCCGGGGGCGCATCGGGACCCTCACAGGTCGCCTTGATGTATGAGTCGTGCTCGCGGAGGAATTCGTCGGGCGCGCACTTGGCGCGCCCCGCCCGTGCCGCGCAGCGGTAGGCGTGGCCTTCCTTGATCTCGATTTCGTCGCCGGGCCCGGCCACGACACGCTTGATGTAGTTGATGCTGTTGTCCTCGGTCGGCACCGGCGCCGCGCAGGCAGCTTGACCGTAGGTCACGTGGTGTGGCTGCGGTCCACAGACCTCGTGTTCTGCTTCTGCCGGCGGATGAAAGACAACGATTTCGCCGACGCTCGGGTTGCCGAAGTCATGGCTGATGCGGTCCACAAGCACACGCTGGCCGATCGCCAGGGTCGGTTCCATCGAGCCGCTGGGGATCTTGTACGGCTTGACGAGGAACGCCTGGATCCCGAAAGCCAGGCCGAGCGCGATCAGCACGATTACGACCAACTCGATCAGAGAGTTGGCAAGCGGCTTGGATCTTCTAGCCACTACGGCTGGCTCTCGCCGGCTCCGTCCCCATCCGTGGCGTCGTCGTCGGGCTGCGTGGAAGCGTCTGGCTGATCGTCACCGTCGTCTTGCGCGGAGGTGTCCGGCTCAGCGACGACGGCTGCTGCATCAGTGGCGACATCGGTGCCCGCCTCCGTGGCGACATCGGTACCGGCCTCGGGGGTTACGCCGTCGGCGACCTGAGCGTCGGCATCCGGCTCGGCCGCCTCAGGCTCAGCGAGCAGCCCGGGCTCCACGGCCTTCTCGGGACCGATGTAGCGGCGCTCGCGTACCCGCGCGCGCTTACCGGTACGACCCCGGAGGTAGTAGAGCTTGGCGCGCCGCACATCGCCGCGCGCGGCGATCTCGATGCGCTCGATCTTGGGCGAGTGCACCGGGAACGTCCGCTCGACGCCGACCCCGAACGACTGCTTGCGGACGGTGAACGTCTCGCGGGCACCGTGACCCTGGCGCTTGATCACGACACCCTCGAAGACCTGGGTGCGTCGCCGGGTACCCTCAATCACCTGGAAGTGCACCTTCACGCGATCACCGGCGGCAAACGCCGGAATGCGGCGCAGCTGGGCACGCTCAAGTGTGTCGATCACGGTGCTCATTGGAAAGGGGGCGCCGGAGAAAGCTGGATGCCACGTCGAGGCACGCTCCAGTGGGCATCCCCGGGCAGGCGCCGTCGGCAATGGTAGCGAACCGCTCGCAGTCAGGGCGCATCTGACGCGTGGCCGCCATCGGAGCCTGCCTGGGCCAGGCCGGCAGCGGCGGCGCGCTCGGCACGCCACCGGCGGATCCGCCCGTGGTCTCCAGAGAGCAGAACCTCGGGCACAGGCCAGCCCCGGTAGTCGGCTGGGCGCGTGTAGTGCGGGTACTCCGGGTTGCCGTCAAGCGCCTCGCTGAAGGACTCCTCGAGGGCTGACTCGCTGTGACCCAGCGCCCCGGGCAGCTTGCGCATGACCGCGTCGCACACCACCATCGCCGCGAGCTCGCCGCCTGCCAGGACGTAGCGACCAATCGAGACGGTGTCGCTCACGAAGTGCTCGATGATCCGCTCGTCAAAGCCCTCGTAGCGGCCACACAGCAGAGTCAGGGCGGGCTCTTGCGCCAGCTCATCGGCGAGCGAGTCG
>CAJCIJ010000111.1 GCA_903970315.1 Actinomycetota bacterium | reverse complement strand
TGCCGGTTTGGCGACCGCCGCTGCGGCGAGCGCCAGCACCACGTTCGTGGTTGACGACCCCGCCGACGCTCCGCTGGCCGAACCGTCGGGTACGAGGTGTCAATCCACGTTCCAGGGCGATTGTACGCTGCGGGCAGCTGTGCAGGCCGCCGACAACCTGGGCGGAGCGACATCGATCGAACTGCGCAAGGGCGAATACAACCTCGAAATCCCGTCGACATCCGCCAACGAACCGGCCAACGGTGACCTGGACGTCAACGGTGCCGAAACATCGATAACGATCGAAGGCAAGGGCGCGGCGGTCACCACGATCAACGCCAACCACCTCGATCGTGCGTTCACCGTTCAGAGCGGCGAGCAGCTCACCGTCGGCGGCGTCACCGTCCGCAACGGCGCTCAGCCGGGGACCGGAGCGGGCGAAGACTCGACCGAACCAGGAGCCGGCGGCGCGTTCTTGAATCTCGGCTACCTCGCGGTTGAGGACTGCACCCTGACCGGCAATACCGCCGCCAACGGCGCCGTGATCGCCGCGGGCTCAAGCGCCACCCTCACCAAAATCGAAAACTGCACCGTGGAACACAACGCCTCCCACGGTGAAGGCGGCGTGGTCAAAGCCGACGCCGGAACTGTCGAGTTCGATCGCGACACCATCGGCTTCAACACGGCCGACAGCTACGGTGGTGTGCTCTCCTACCAGCCCAGCGGCATCGCTGGCAGCGTGGAAATCGAAGAGACCGCCATGTACCGGAATGTAGCCGGGAACGAGGGCGGAGCGCTGTACCTGTACGGAGCCGTTTACACCGAAATCGGTCTCTCGGAACTCTACGAGAACAGCAGCTACGACAGCTACGGCGGAGCGATCGCCGATGAACACTCCGGCCCGCTGTACGTCGATCGCACGTTCATGGGTTACAACTCCAGCGGCGATGCCGACGGCGGCGCCGTCTATGCCGACGCCACGTCGGGCGTGGAAGTGCGCGGTTCGACGATCGTCGACAACAGCGCCGGCAGCGATGCCGGCGGCGGACTGTACGCCTATGAAGCCAACATCACCGTCGAGGAAGGGGTCTTTGGCGGCAACGAGGCCGGGGACGGGGGAGCGATCTACGTGGACGGGACCGCATCAGCTGCAGATCAGACCATAAGGAACATGGCGTTCCGGGAAAACGAGGCCACCAATTCAAAGGGCGGGGCCATCTACGACGCTCGCGGCGCCCTGAGCGTCCAGCAGAGCACGTTCAGCGGCAACAGCGCCAACGAAAGTGGAGGCGCGGTCTACTACGGAAGCCAGGACCGGTTTGAACTCGTCAGCGACACATTCGATGGCAATCTGGCAGCCGACAACGGGGGAGCAATCGCGTTCTATTCAGCCCCAATCGAAGGCGAAGCCATTCTGCTCAACGACACGATCGCGAACAACGTCGCCTATGACGGTGGCGGCATCTCCAACCCGGAAGACTCAGACACGATTGAGAACACGATCGTCGCTGACAACGTCGGTGGCTCGACCAGCGACGGCGGTGGCGACTGCTACGGCGACTTCGCGACCGACAACGCGGGCGAATCCGACGCCGGCGGCAACATTGACAGCGACGGGACCTGTTTCAGCGGGTCCATCGAACACGACCACGTCGGCGTCGATCCCAGGCTCTTCGAACTGGAACCCAACGGCGGGATGACCGAGACGATGGCGCTGCGCAGCAACAGCCCCGCCATCGGTAACGCGGTCAGCACAGCATGGGAGTGCCCGATCGGAGATCAGCGCGAAATCAACCGCGTCGGCCCCTGCGACTCCGGCGCCTACCAGCGCGTCCCGGTGACCACGTCGATCACCGAGGAAGCACCGGCCACGGTGGCTGTCGGTGAAAACGTGACGTACAAGCTCCAGGTGCACAACGACGGTCCAGGTTCGGCACACGAAGTCCAGTTCACCGACCCCTTGCCTGCGGGCACGTCATACGAAGGCGAGAGCTCTTCCCGCGGCAGCTCCTGTTCGGGCACTTCCACGGTGACATGTCACCTGGGCTCGTTGTCCCAGGGTGAAACAGAGGACATCGAAATCACCGTCGACGCCGTAAGGGAAGGGTCGCTCACAAACACCGCAACCGTGGCTGCCGAAGAGCAAACCGAATACCCGCAACTCGACCAAGCCTCTGCCACCACCGACGTGGGTCCGCAAACGACAACAACGACCACCACCTCGACCACCGAAGCCACCCAGCCGACCCAGACCGTGGAAGTGGTCAAGACGGTCAGCACAGTGCAGACCGTTCAGGTCAGCACTGTGCAGACCGTCGAGGTGCCCGTGGAGGTCTCCGGCTCAGTCAGCGCCCCGGCAGCTCAGTGCAAGAGCGATCGCAGCGAGAAGATCGACTGGAGGGTATCCAGTGGCATCCGCCTGACCGATGTTTTGGTGACCGTCAACGGCAAGACCGTCCAGACGCTGCCAGGCTCGGCGCGTACCGCCACCGTCAGCATGGCGGGGATGCCCAAGGGCAGAGTCGTGGTCAGGGTCGTCGGCTTGACCCACTCCAGGGGTGCCTACGCGATGACCCGGGTCTACCACCTGTGCGTTCCCCACAGGACGAGCCCGCGGGCTCCCAGCGACTACCTGACGTTGCAGTAAGGCGCCCGCTGGACGCGCGCGCCAAGAGGCCGGCCCCGGTGGGCGGGCCTCCGAGTGTATAGACGCGCAAAAGGCGTCTGCGCCGGACAGCCGGTGGCTGTTCGGCGCAGGACGCCCGGTCGGGGACGAGCCCGCCTCATGAAGCGTGTTCGCTACCCGCTAATGCGGTGCTGCGATTGAATCTGCCGAGCGACGCTCAGCAGCAGGGCGGATAGGCTTCGACCCTGAGCTGCCGGACTGCAGCGAGCACGTTCCAACGAACAATCGTCGAACGGTCGCCGGTTTCGGCATTTAGGTGGTCAACGCTCAGCGGCAGGCCCATACCGACGTGCCAGCCGTGGTATTCGTGCTTCCCTGACCCAACTGCAGAGCGTGTTCCCGTACCCAAGGTCTCCCCATCGGCCGTGCCAGGGATGACGCGAACGTCGTGCGCACCCCGTGTGGAACTTGATGTAAGGAGGTTCATGTGCGTAACGCTACTAACAAATCGCGGGGAGTGCGGTCACCTGGACGGATGGCCCACGTCGCCGGAGCCGTTTTGGCCACTTGATGGACCCCACCCGCAGTCGTGATCGACCCTCCGGACGATCAGGCGCCCAACCGGCGTCTCAGCGCACGCGGGCTCGCGCGCGCGGCCGCAGCTAAGTGCGCAGGGCGGCGGGGTGCGGCCAGGGCGCCTCGCGGCCCCGATCGTCGAGGCCGTCTGTATCGCCACCCGGTCCCACCGCCGCGTACACCTCGGCCGGCGTGGGGGTGTTGTGCAGCACGAACGCTTCGGCCGGAGTCAGCGTGTGAGGGCTCTGTGGGGGTGTTCCCCGCAGGATCGGCGCAATCACCGGCACCGTCGCCGGCGAGAGGGTGCGCAGTGCCCACAGCTGCAACCTTGTGCTGCGCGTGAGCGCCCAGAACCCCAGGCGCATCGTGGGCGCGATCGCCGCGTCAACGATCCGTGACTGGCGCAGCCCCGCTAGCTTGCGCTGCCAGCGCGGCATGCTTGCCAGCGTCGCCGAACGCACCATGCGGCTCACGATCCACGCCGGCGGGGCCCACACGACCGGCAGCGGTTCGGCGATCACGTCATAAAGCGACGCCAGGATGTGGCGCATCATCCGCTGCGTGTCCTCCGAGACCGCCAGCCGGGCGCGCTCGGATCGGAAGTACTCGCGCACCTGCTCACGCGAGCCCGGCACCTGCGCGGGATCCACTGTCTGCAGTTCGGCCGCCACCGCGCACTCCTGCCAGTAGCGCCGGTCGTCTGCCGCCGAGAGCCTGCCCGGCCCGAACCGCTCGTAGGCGTAAAGGATCGAGTGCCACGCCGTGAGGTGGATCCACAGCTGTGAACCGGGGTCGTTGGCGTCGTAGCGCCGGCCCGAGATCGGCTCGATGCCGACGGCGTAGCGTGCGTGCAGCCGAACGAGCATCTCCGACGCCTTGACGGCCGAGCGGGTGTCGCCGAACGCCACGATCGCGAAGTAGCGCATGGTGGCGTCGTAGCGGCGACGGGCATGCTCGGCGACCTTCTCGGTGGCGACCACCGCCGCCAGAAGGAAGGGGTCGAGCTGCTCGATGGTCGTGGCACGCTGGAACCCGATGGTCAGCGATGTCGGGTAAAGCCAGACCCGCCACGTGACCGAATCCGGTCCAAAGAAGCCGTAGTCGGCATGTCCCTCGCCGTGTACGCGCCCAGCGGGCTTCTTCGTGAACGAGGCGGCGGGCGCACCGCTTGGCGCGGCAGCACCCCCTTCGACTCTGGCAACCACGAGTGACAGTTGTAACTAGGGCCTCGGACGGCACGCGCGCCTGGTTGGCCGGCCCTGCGGCGCGGCGCCATTCGCCGATCAGTCCGGCGGCTGGGGCGGCGGCCGCGTCTGCCGCTAGGTCTGCCGCTAGGTCTGCGGTTGGGGCTGCCGCTGCGGTTGACTGTCGGTGGCCGATGCGCGCTTGGCCGTGTACATGGAGGCGTCGGCCTGGTGCATGAGCCGGTCAAGCTCATCGGCGTCGTACGGCCAGATCGCGCGTCCCACGCTCGCCCGGACCGCGATCTCGCAGCCGCCCAACTCGAAGCCGTCGCGAAACGCCTCGGCGACCCGCTTGGCTGCGGCGTCGACCTGCGAGGCGCTGCCGGCGTCGCTGAGGATGATCGCGAACTCGTCTCCGCCAAGCCGGGCGACGG
>CAJCIJ010000110.1 GCA_903970315.1 Actinomycetota bacterium | reverse complement strand
AAGCCGCGAGAGCAGTGCCAGCACAGCCACCAGCGAGCTTGCGCACGCCACGCCGCCGACCAGTGCCGAGCGCCCGCCCGCCTGGACGGTCAGCACCGCCAGCGCGAACACCGCCACATAGCCCGACAGCAGCGAGAGTTCCGAGACTGTGGGCCCGGCGCTCAGCGACCACAACGCGCCCACACCCGTCCAGGCCGCAAAGGCGACCAGCGCGCCGAGGATGGAAAGCTGGGTGCGCGACGGCCTGCCGACCGAAAGCACGCCCACGCCGACCCCCACGAGCACGATCCACCAGACCGCAACGCCGACCTGGTCGCGCAGCACCGTTTCATAGCCGCCGCCGCGCAAAGCGAGGTACATCGGGGCCGCAAAGCCCAGCGCCCAGGCGGCAACGCGCGTCCGCTGGGCAGGCCCGAGCCGCAGCCCCAGCGCCGAGGTGCGCTGGTGGGCCAGTGTCGCTTGGTTTGGCATCACCTGCATATACGGAGCGGGGGGGTTTGGGCTGACGGCCGGCGACACGTTTCTTGCGCACGCGCGCCGGCTCTCGCGCGGGCACCCGCCCCGGCGCTCGCCCGGGCTGCGGTGGTGTCAGCCTCGCGGGTCCCGCTGCGTACAGTGGGATGAGACGCGAATGCCCATCTCTCTGCGTACCACCCTCGTGGTGAGCGCTTTCGCGCTCACGCCCCTGCTTGCCCCCGGCATCGCCGGCGCCAGCACGTCGATCGTGCCCCCCGGCAACTCCGGCGCCAGCCAGTACGTCGAGGTGGTTCCAAGCGCCGGCGGCGGGCAGCCCGTCGATACCGGCACCAGCCACAAGAGCCCGCTCTCAAGCGCCGAGCGTCAGCACCTGGCGGCGGCCGGCACGGCCGGCGCGCAGCTTGCGGCGTTTGTTGCCGACACCGGCACCGCCGCCGCCAAGCCCACTTCGGGCGGATCGAACTCCGGCCAGGGCTCCGGTCACGGCTCTGGGCATGGCAAGACCACCTCTAAGCCTTCCGGGCGGGCGACGGGAGTGGCCGGCCTGCACGTTCCCCCGTTGCCTGCGGCGGTGCCCACGAGCGACGTGGTCGGCGCCTCCGGCGGGCTCGGTCTGGGGCTGCCCCTGGTGCTCGCTGCGACAGCGCTGCTGGCCATCGCCGGCGCTCTTTTGCGCCGCCGGTTCCGGGCCGGCTGACCCGAGCGCCATATGTCCTTGCGGGTCCGTCTTGCCGGGGTGCTGGTCGCGGTGCTCGCGGCCTGTGCCACCGTCCCCGTCGCCGACGCCAGTGCGAGCGCGCTGCCCGGCCTGACCACGGGCTTCTATGACCCGATCTTCACGTCGCTGACGCCCGGGGCCAGCAGCACGTGGCTGACTCGTGCCAAGCAGGAGGGTGCAGGCGTTGTGCGCCTGGGCATCTACTGGTTTCAGGTCGCTCCGCAGCGCCCGCCCAGCGAAGCCGAAGCGCGCAACCCGGGTTGGAGCGGCTACGAATGGGCGGCCATCGACCTGGCCGTGCGCAACGCCGCCGCGAACGGGCTGACGCCGCTGATCACGATCTCCTACGCCCCCGCGTGGGCCGAAGGCGCCGGGCGGCCCAGCACGGCGCCGGCCGGGACGTGGCGCCCCAGTCCGACCGCACTTGCGGCGTTTGCCGCCGCCGCGGCACGGCGCTACAGCGGCACCTACACACCGCCGGGGTCCACCGAAGTGCTGCCGCGCGTGCGCTACTGGCAGGCGTGGAATGAGCCCAACCTCTCGGTCTATCTAACCCCCCAGTGGCGGTCGGTCGGCCACGGCTTTGCGCCGTCGAGCCCGGCCATGTACCGGACGATGCTCAACGACTTCTATGCCGCCGTGAAGGGCGTCAACCGCACCGACCTGGTGCTCACCGGCGGTACGGCGCCCTACGGCGAAGAACCGGGCGGCGAACGGATGCAGCCGGGCCTGTTCGTGCGCGAAATGTTCTGCCTGCGCTCGCTGCTGCTGGTACCCGAGCACTGCCCGGAAAAGGCGCACTTCGACATCCTCGACCACCACCCCTACTCGGCCGAAGGCCCGTACTTTCACGCCATCAACTTCGATGACATCGCGATTGCCGACATCGCCAAGCTGACGCGACCGCTGCGCCGCGCCGAGGCGCTGCATCTTGTGGGCGGGCCCCGGCACCACCCCATCTGGGTCACCGAGCTTGCATGGAACACCAACCCGCCCAACTCCGGCGGCATCTCGCTGGCCACGCAGGCGCGGTGGTTACAGCAGTCCCTGAAGCTCCTGTGGCAGCAGGGCGTCTCGACGGTGTTGTGGTTTCTGATCGTCGATCAGCCCCCCGCGCCGCTGGAAGAAGCCACGTTTGAAGCCGGGGGTCTTTACTTCCAAGACGGCCAGCCCAAGCCCTCGGCGCAGGCGTTTCACTTTCCCTTCGTGGTCAGCAATGCCGGCCGTGCCGGTCTGGAACTGTGGGGCAAGGCCCCAGGCCACGGGCGTGTGAGCATCGAACGCTCCCAGCACGGCACCTGGCAGACCGTGCGCACGAGCGCACCGTCGGCCGGCGGGGTCTTTGACGTTCATCTGCGCTTGGCCGGTCACCCGCTGCTGCGCGCCCGGCAGGGCTCGGAACTGAGCTTGGAATGGCAGGCCGGCGGCTGACGCGCCGCTGACTGCGCCGCCCGCGCGCTGCTGAGCGCGGGGCCGTCGCGGGGCCGTCGCGCGATCGCGCGCCGTTGCGTTTGACTTTCTCCTGACCCTTCGCTACCTTGCGGGATCACCTACCGGCGGCGTTCCTTGATCGGGGGGCGCTCGGTTGTACATGCAGGCCAGCGGCTAATGGTCGCCGGGCGGCACATCAGAAGGGATTCGTGATGGCATCAGGCAGGACGCTCGGACTGCGCGCCGTTTCGGTGTGTGCGCTCCTGGCTGTGACAGTTTGGCTGAGCGCGACCGTGTGGGCCGCGGGAGGCTCGCCGCAGGTCACAAACGTCCAGCCCAACGCCGGCGCCAAGGGCGGGGGCACGACGGTGGTGATCTCCGGTGCCAACTTCACGGGCGCCACGGAAGTCAAGTTCGGCTCCACCAAGGCCGCCAGCTTCACGGTCGATTCCGAAAGCACGATCACCGCGGTCTCCCCGGCGGGGACAGGCACCGTTGACATCACGGTCACCACGTCCAGCGGTACCAGCGCGACGGGCTCTGCCGACAAGTTCAGCTACCGCGCTTCCAGTATCGCCGCCGCGTGGGGCGCCAACCAGTTCGGCGAACTTGGCAACGGCACGATGACCGCCCACGCGTTGCCTGCCACCGCCAGTTCACTGAGCGGCGTCACGCAGGTCGCCGGCGGGGGTGCGTTCAGCCTGGCGGTGCTTGAAAGCGGCAAGGT
>CAJCIJ010000109.1 GCA_903970315.1 Actinomycetota bacterium | reverse complement strand
CGCTGGCTGGAACTCCGCAACGAGGCAGAGCCGGTGCTGGACTCTTTCCCCGCCGTTCTGTGAGCGCTGACCACCCCAACACAGGAGCGCGGTCGTGCGCGCCCTGATCACAGGTGGCGCGGGCCAGCTGGGCACAGACCTGATGGCGTTGCTGGGCGATGACGCACGCGCCTACACCCACGACGAGCTCGACATCGCAAGCGACGCCGACGTACAGCGCGCGTTCGCCGAGACCCGTCCCGACGTCGTGATCAACTGCGCGGCCTTCCACAACCTGGACGTCTGTGAGCGCGAGCCGGCAAACGCCTTTGCGATCAACGTGCAGGCCGTACAACGCCTGGCGCTGCAGGGGGTTCCGCTGGTGCATGTCTCCACCAACTACGTCTTTGACGGCCGCCGCCCCGAGCCCTACGGCGAGGACGACCTGCCGGCCCCGCGCTCGATCTACGCCATCTCCAAGCTCGCCGGCGAGTTCGCCGCGCTGGCCTACGGCAGGGGCGCGCTGGTGGTGCGCACCGCTGGGCTGTACGGGCTCTCGGGCAACGCCAGCAAGGGCGGTAACTTCGTCCAGCGGATGCTTGCGCGTGCGCGTGCCGGAACTCCGTTGAGCGTAGTCGAGGACCAGACGCTCGCGCCCACCTACACCCCCGACCTGGCCGCCGCGATCGTCGAGGCGATTCAGGCCAACGTCACAGGGGTGCTGCACCTGACCGCCTCCGGCGTCTGCTCCTGGCATCAGTTCACCCTTTCCATCATGTCTCACGCTGGACTTGACGTAGAGGTCACGCCATCGCGGACCGTCGTCGGGCCCGGAGGCATCGACAGGCCGCTCAACGGCGTGCTCGCCCGCCCGCGCGCCGACGCATTGGGGCTCACACCCCTGCGCTCCTGGGACAGTGCCCTGGAGGCCTACATGAACGACGCCGGCCTGGCGGCAGCCGGCGACCACTGAGAACCAGGAGGAGACGCCCATGCAGACAATCCCAACCCGATTGCAAGGACCAATCTTGATCGCGCCGCAGGTCATCGGCGACGAGCGCGGGTTCTTTTGCGAGACCTACCGCCACACCGTCTACAGCGACCTCGGGATCGGCGAGGAGATGGTGCAGGACAACCACTCGCGCTCCCGGCGCGGAATCGTACGTGGCATGCACTTCCAGATCGGCGACGGCGCCGCCAAGCTGGTTCGCTGCGGCCGCGGGGCGATCTACGACGTGGTGGTCGACGTGCGCCGCGGGTCTCCCACGTTCGGCGAGTGGGAGGGCTTCCAGCTCGACGAGGAGAACATGCACGTCCTCTACTGCCCAATCGGGTTCGCACACGGCTTCTGCACGCTGTCGGAGGTCGCGGACGTCCTCTACAAGCAGAGCAACTACTACGCCGGCGAGACCGAGCGCGGCATCGCCTACAACGATCCCGACGTGGGCATCCAGTGGCCGCTGGGTGCCGATGTCATAGCGGTCTCGGCCCGCGACACCCAGGCGCCGCGGCTGGCCCAGATCGCCGACTCGCTGCCGTTCGTCTACGCGTCCGCGTAGGACCGGTAGGTCAGCGTCAGGCCCTCCGTCAGGCCCACGCTGGGCACCCAGCCGAGCGCGCTTCTCAGGCGCGAGGCATCCAGCGCACTGCGCGTCAGCTCACCGGGACGCAGCGGGGCAAAGCGCCGCTCCACGGGACCTGGCGCCAGCTCTGAAAGGACCGCAAGCAGGTCCAGCACCGAGCTTTCCTGGCCCGTGCCCACGTTGAACGTCGTCATCGCCTCGCCCTCGGCACGCGCCCGCTCTGGGCCGGCGTCGACCGTCAGCGACGCATCGTCGCTGCCCAGCACGGCGAGCACGAACGCCTGCGCCACGTCGGCGACGTAGACGTAGTCGCGGGTCTGATTGCCGTCGCCGTAAACCGTGATCGGTTCGCCGCGCAGAAGCCTTTCACTGAATATCGCCACCACGCCGGCCTCCCCGTGAGGGTTCTGGCGCGGGCCGTAGACGTTGGCCAGCCGCAGGACCTTGTTGGCCAGGCCGTGCAGCCGCCCCCACGTGGTCACGTAGGCCTCGGCGGCCAGCTTGGACGCGCCGTAGGGAGCCAGCGGTTCCGGCCACGTGGACTCCGGGCTTGGCCGCACGGCGCGCTCGCCATACAGGGCGCCCCCCGTCGCCGCGAACGCCACAGGGGCGCCGTGGTCCTTGGCGAGATCGACCACGTTGTAGGTGCCCACGACGTTGACCTCCAGATCGTGTCCTGGCTGCTGCACTGAGGCCGTCACGCTCGCCTGCGCCGCCAGGTGACAGACGGCGGTGGGCTGGAACGACGCAAACGTCTGCGCCAACCCATCACGATCGACGATGTCGATCTGCGCGAAAGCCGCCCCGGCGGGCACGTTTGCCTCAGAGCCGTTGGACAGATCGTCGACGACCAGCACCTCGCATCCGCGCTCCAGAAACGCATCGGCCACATGCGAGCCGATGAAGCCGGCCGCGCCGGTCACAAGCACCCGCTGTGGCCCCCCTGCGACGTCGGCGCCGCCACCGGGAGCCGTCACGCAGACCACCCCAACGGGCGGCTGGAAGCACGGGCGGGCATGCGCCACAAGCTACCAACGGGCCCACCGCCGCGACAGCGCGGTCGTGTCCCGCCCGCCAGCGCGTCGGAGAGCCCCCGGTGGCCGTCTCGCGGCCCGCACCTGACCACGTTTGGGTAGGGTCAATGCCGATGGCCACCGCGATCGTCACAGGGTCCGGGGGGCTGATCGGGTCGGAGTCGGTGCGCGTCTTCGCCGAGCAGGGGTTCGATGTGATCGGTGTCGAGAACGACATGCGCGCTCACTTCTTCGGCCCCCAGGCCTCGACGGCGCGCGTCTCTGAGCGCCTCGTCGCCGAGGTCGATGGCTTTCGCTGGGAGCAGATCGACATTCGCGACGCCGAGGCAATCGATCGGCTCTTCGCGCGCCACTCCCGTCGGGTCGAGCTGATCGTCCATGCCGCAGCACAGCCGTCGCACGACTGGGCGGCGTCTGACCCGCAGACGGACTTCACAGTCAACGCCCACGGCACGCTGAACCTGCTCCAGGCGGCGCGCGCGCACGCCCCCGACGCGACGTTCATCTTCACATCGACGAACAAGGTCTACGGCGACCGGCCAAACGCGCTGCCGCTGCAGGAGCACGAGACCCGGCTTGAGCTGCCCGCCGACCACCCCTGGTACGAGGGGATTGGCACCGACATGTCCATCGACGCCACCACCCATTCGCTCTTCGGCGTCTCCAAGGTCGCCGCGGACCTGCTGGTGCAGGAGTACGGCCGCTACTTCGGCATGCCCACGGTGTGCTTCCGCGGCGGCTGCCTGACCGGCCCGCAGCACGCCGGCGCCGAACTCCACGGCTTCCTCTCCTACCTGATGCGCTGCACCGCCACAGGCACGCCCTACACGGTCTTTGGGTACGGCGGCAAACAGGTGCGCGACAACATCCATGCCACCGATGTCGTGAGGGCGTTTGCGGCCTTCCACTCAAACCCACGCGCCGCGGCGGTCTACAACCTCGGAGGCGGCCGCGCGGGGAGCGTCTCCATGCTCGAGGCGATCGCCGCCTGCGAACGGATCACCGGGCGCAGTCTGAACTACACGATCTCCGAGCAGGCCCGCCTCGGCGACCATCGCTGGTGGATCACCGACCTCTCCGCCTTCGTGGGCGACTACCCCGGCTGGCGCGTCACCGTCGATGTCAACGCCGTGCTTCGCGAAATCTATGCCCACAACGCCGATGGCTGGTCCGGCGGCAGCACTGGCCCGGATTGACTCCCCGCCAACCGCAACCCCGGCGTCGGTCCCTACCCGGCGCGGGCCCGGCGGGCTCCCAAGCACAACCGGTGCACTTGGGCGAGCGACTGTTGCTCTGGTACCGTGGTTGTTGGCATGGGAGGAGTAGTGCAGTCGCGATCCACCACGGTTACGCGGGATAGGGCGCAGCGTGATCCATCGGTAGAACCGCTCTACCGAGCCAAAGCACCGTTGCGGGTCAGCTTCGCGGGTGGGGGAACGGATGTGCCGCCGTTTCCCGAACGTGAGGGCGGTCTGGTGCTCAGTGCCACCATCAACCGCTACGCGCACGGCACGCTGCGCCCCCGCACCGACGGGCGCGTCAAGGTGGAGTCGCTTGACCTTGGCACAGCCTTGGAATACGGCGCTCATGAGCGCGTCGCCTACGACGGCAACCTCGACCTGGTCAAGGCGGCAATCCGGCGTGTCTCCCAGCTGGAGGAGCCGCGCGGCATCGACCTGTTCCTACACACCGCCGCTCCCCCCGGCTCGGGGCTCGGCGCTTCGTCGGCGCTGATCGTCGCGTTGACGGGGCTGCTCGCCAACTACCACAAGCTCTCACTGAGCAACTATGAAATTGCCCAGCTGGCTTGGCAGGTCGAGCGCGTGGACCTGGACCTCAGCGGCGGGCTTCAAGACCAGTACGCCGCCACCTTCGGTGGCTTCAACTTTATCGAATTCGGCGCCGACCGGGTGCTCGTGAACCCGCTGCGGATCGATCCCACGACGGTGCTTGAGCTCGAGTCGAACCTGATCCTCTGCTTTACGGGAGCGACCCGGGCGGGTGACCGCATCATCGAGGACCAGGCCGCACGGTACGAGGCCCAAGAGCCCGATGCACTTGACGGGTTGCGCATGCAGAAGGAGCTGGCGATGGCGATGCGCGATGCTCTGCTGGTCGGGCGCCTCTCGGAGTTCGGCGAGCTGCTGGGCGTAGCCTGGGAGCACAAACGGCGGCTGTCGCCACGCATCTCGACGCCACTCATCGACGAAGCGTATGCCGAGGCCCGTGCCCACGGCGCACTCGGCGGCAAGGTGACCGGTGCAGGCGGCGGCGGGTTCATGCTGTTCTACTGCGCCCCGGGCAAGCGTCACCACGTGCTGGCACGGTTGCTGGAGCTTGGCCTCACCGAGGCCGAGTTCAGCTTCGATCAGCAAGGCCTGCGGACGTGGTCGTATGTCGAGCCTTGAGGTGTCGTCGATGCGGCAGGTGCTGCGGCGCAGCGTCGAGGAGGCCGTGGCCGTATGTGAGGGCCTGCTCGACGAGCAGGTCATGGCTGCAGCCGATGCTGCCCAACAGGCGATCGTGCAGTCGCTGCGCGCGGGCGGCAAGGTGCTCCTGTGCGGCAACGGCGGGAGCGCCGCCGATGCCCAGCACCTGGCGGCCGAGCTTGTGGGGCGCTTCTGCCTTGAGCGTCAGCCTCTCCCGGCTATCGCACTCGCCGACAACGTTGCGGCACTGACGGCAATCAGCAACGACTACAGCTATGAGGGGGCCTTTGCCCGCGCAGTGCGCGCGCTCGGGCGGTCCGGAGACGTGCTCATTGGGATCTCAACCAGCGGCTCGTCGGGCAATGTTGTGGCCGCCCTGGACGCCGCACGCGACCTCGGGCTGACGACCGTCGCGCTCGTGGGCACCGCGGAGTGCGAGATGGCCGAGCGTGCCGACCACACCATCGCGGTCCGGGGCCCGGGCACGGCGAGGATCCAGGAGGGCCAGATGGTGATTGGCCATGCCATCTTCGAGCTCGTCGAGCGAGAGCTCTGCACGCCGTCCTGAGACATCCCGGAGCTGCGTTCCTGGACCGCGACGGCACGATCAACGTTCCTGCGGCACCCGGGGACTACATCGAGGGGCCCGGCCAGCTCACCCTCCTGGACGGAGCCGCAGCGGCGATCCGCCGTCTCAACGACGCGGGTATCAGGGTCGTTGTGGTCACCAACCAGCGCGGCGTTGCGCTGGGCCGGATGACCGATGGGGACGTCGATCGGGTCCATGAACGCCTCAGCGAGCTGCTCGCGGCGCAATCCGGCGGGCACATCGACGGCTACTTCTACTGCCCCCACGACCTCGACAGCTGTTCGTGCCGCAAGCCGGGCGTCGGCCTCTTCCTCCAGGCCACCGAGCGCTGGCCCGACATCGATCTTGGTGCGTCAGCGATGGTCGGCGACTCGCCAGCCGATGTCCTCGCGGGAGAAGCGCTGGGGATGCGCGCAATCCGGCTTGGGCCGCACGTTGCCGATCTGGCTGCGGCCGTCGACGCTCTGTTGGGATGAGTGGCCGGCCGCCGGCCCAAGCGCCGCACCGGGCCCGCAGTCGCCCGGCCTAAACCGCCACCGCTCGTTCGGCCAGGTGGGCCGCCACCTTGCGCTTTACACGTTGCAGCGCGTTGTCAACCGTCTTGGTCGCGCACCCCAGAGCCTCTGAGATCTGCTCATAGGAGCGGCCGTCGAGGTACAGCGACAGCACACGGCTCTCAAGCTCCGAGAGCACCGACGACAGGCACGCCACCAGGGCGCGGAGCTCTTCGGAGGACACCACCTGCGTGAGCGGTTCCTGGGTGCTTGGACCAGGGAGCAGCTGATCGAGCGTCACTGGATCGTCGCCGGCCGACGCGGGGGTCGATGAGAACGACACGTACTGGTTCAGCGGCTGATGCTTGTTGCGGGTGGCCGTCTTGACCGCCGTGATGATCTGGCGCGTAATGCACAGCTCCGCAAAGTTGCGAAAGCTGGACTCGCGGTCGGTGCGGTAGTCGCGTACGGCCTTGTAGAGGCCCACCAACCCCTCCTGGATGAGATCTTCGGCGTCTCCGCCGGCCAGGAAGTACGACGAGGCCTTCAGACGGACAAAGCTGTGATACCGGCATACCAGCTGGTCACGTGCTCCCGTGTCCCCCTGTTTCGCAAGGGCCACCAGGAATCCATCTTCGACCTTAACTTCATGTCGAGAGTTAAGCAATGATCTTGCCACGAGCAGATCCTTTCCGGGCATCCAACAGCCCCTACAGGGACCGAAAGTGCCCATAAATCGCTCAGTGGCGCACACCTCCCCCGGCGCCCACTCTGAGGTTTAAGCCTAAAGCTCAGGGTTATGTAGGGGGCACACTTGCACACCCGCCGGACGTTGTCAAGGGCCGGTGGGCGCATGGCAACCGGGCGCCCCGATCCCCTGCTGTCAGGGCCCCGAACGGCGGCGTATGCGGGCGCTAATCGCGCCCTCCTACGGGCGGAAAGGTGACGGACGGCGTGCGCTAATCGCGCGCCACCACAGTCGGGCCACTGGCGCCGTCGCGCACCTCCCAGCCAAGCTCGGCCAGTCGTTCGCGGAGCGTGTCGGCGGCGGCAAAGTCGCGTTCCATACGCGCCTGCTCGCGCTGGGCCACCAGCTCGTGTACCTCCGCCGGGGCCTCCGCAGAGGCGTCAAGCAGCTCCTCCAGCCCCAGCACACCGAGCATCAGGCGCAGATCCTCATCGCCCACGTCGGGCCCATGAGCAGGGTCAGCGGCGGCTCTGATCCACGCGTTGACCGCGCTCAGCGCCTCGGGGGTGTTGAAGTCGTCTGCCAGGGCGTCAAAGAAGCGCTCGCGCAGTACGCCAAGCGCTTGCGGCGACGGGCCCGGCGCCAGCCGCCTGCCGGCCTCACGGATGCGACTCACGTTGGCCTGTGCCTGCTGGAGTGCCGATTGGGAGTAGGCCAGCGGCTGCCGGTAGTGGCCGGAGATCAGGTACATCACCACGGCGTGCTGTCCGTAGCGCTCGATCACCTCCCAAAGGGGCGCGATGTTGCCCACCGATTTGGCCATCTTCTCGCCCGTGGCCTGGATCATCCCGTTGTGCACCCACATGTCCGCGAGCTCCCTCCCTCTGGCGGCGCGGGTCTGGGAGGCCTCGTTCTCGTGGTGGGGGAAGATCAGGTCAGAGCCCCCGCCGTGGATGTCAAGGCCGGCACCCAGCAGCGTCTCGGCCATGGCCGAGCACTCGATGTGCCACCCCGGCCGCCCATCGCCCCACGGCGACGGCCACCAGGTGTCCTCGTCGGCCTTGCGGGCCTTCCACAGCGCAAAGTCCAGGGGGTCGTGCTTGCGCGCCGAGCCCTCGACCCCCTCCCCCTGGTTCATGTCCTCGATGCGCCTGTGCGAAAGCGCCCCGTACTGCGAGTCCGAGCGAACACGGAAGAAGACGTCCTGAGCGGCCTCGCCGGGCGCCTGGCCCTCGCTCACGCCCTCGCCGGACCCGGTCCCCTCGCCCGCGCCCTCACCGGCCTCATACGCGACCGCGTAGGCGTGGTCCGAGTCGATCAGCGCCTGGATGTAGGCGACGATCTCGTCCATGGTCTGCGAGGCAAGCGGCTCGTGATCGGGCCGGCCGATCCCCAGGGCATCGGTGTCGGCGACATACGCCGCAGTCAGCTCGGCCGCCAGCTGGGCGCTCGGCAGGCCTGCTACGCGCGCGGCCACGTAGATCTTGTCGTTGACATCGGTCACGTTGATCACCAGCGTCGTGTCCAGGCCCTGGTGTTCCAGAAAGCGCTTCATCAGGCTGAAGACCACGAAGGGCCGGGCGTTTCCCAGGTGGATGCGGCTGTAGACCGTGGGCCCACACGCGTATATCCCCACGTGCCCCTGCCGGCGCGGCACCAGGGGGCGAACCTCGCCGCTGGCGGTGTCATGCAGTGAAATCTGGCGCACGACGGCGAACCCTAGCGGCCGGTGGGCCCTTAGCGGCCCTCAGGTGTCGGTGTCAAGCGCTGCTATCGCCAGCGCCGCAACGCCTTCACAGCGCCCCACGAAGCCCATGCCCTCGCCGGTGGTCGCCTTGACGTTGACGCGCTCCTGTGGGATGCCCAGGCAGCCGGCGAGCCGGGCACGCATCGCCTCGCGGTGCGGCGCAACCTTCGGCGTCTGGAGCACCACCGTGCAGTCGACGTTGACCACATGCATCCCAGCCGCGACGATCTCGCCGACCACAGTGTCGAGCAGTTGCATCGAGTCCGCCCCGGCAAAGCGCGGGTCGGTGTCGGGAAAGTGCTGGCCGATGTCGCCCATGCCTGCCGCGCCCAACAGAGCGTCGATCACGGCGTGGGTGAGCACATCGGCGTCGGAATGGCCGTCCAGACGCTTGTCGTGCGGGACATCCACACCGCCCAACCGCAGACTATTACCGTCTACCAGACGGTGAGAGTCATACCCGATTCCAACGAGCGCGGTCACGATGCCCCGGCGAGGCCTTTGGCGGCGGCTGCCACGGGCCTGTCGGAGGGCCCGAGCGGCTCCATGCGGCGCCGGCGGCGGTCAAAGACGCAGATCTCGCGCACGCCGAGCTCGTCGAGCAGCGCCAGCGCCTGCTCATACCCGAAGCCGATCAGCTCGGCGCTGTGGGCGTCGCTTGAGAGCGCCACAGGGGCCCCCGCGTCGATGCACATGCCCAAGAGCTCGCGCGCCGGATAGATCTCGCCAACAGGCTTGCGCAGCCCCGCCGTTGAGACCTCAACGGCGATCCCCGACTCAGCGATCCCCGGCATGGCAAGCTCGTAGAAGCGCCGCAGATCTCCCTCCGGGACCGGTTGCCCTGCGCCGAACACCTTCACCAGGTCGGGGTGTCCCAGGATGTCAAACAGGCCGCTTGCCGCCGCCTGGCCCAGTGCCGTGAAGTAGCGCTCCCAGATCTGCTCGGCGGTCCACCCGGCCTGCCATGCCCCATAAGGCTCCATGTCAACCGCCGCGAACGAGCCATCGTCGGTGCCCGCCGGTGCCTGCTGGCCAGCGCCGGCCGCAACCTCCCCGCAGGCGCCGGCGGCGACGAAGTGCACCGAGCCAACGACGTAGTCGAAGTCGTAGCGCTCAAGCAGCGCTGCGATGCGCTGCTCACAGCCCGGGATGTAGTCGGCCTCGATGCCCAGCCGCAGGTCGGTGTGCTCGCGCACAAAAGTGCAGTACGCGTCCAGGTCATCGACGGCGTTTTCGCGCCAGAAGGGGTGCCGCCAGACCTCCAGCGCCTGCGTGAACCGGTAGATGTGCTCGGAGACCCCGAGCTCGGCCACACCGCGCTTGCCAGCGGCCGCCCGGTAGCGCGCTGCGTTTTGGGCGGTGAAATGGTCCTGCGCGGAGGCCGCCTGGTCGTCGGCGCGCAGATGTACGTGGTAGTCGGTGAGCATCGCCTGCGATTCAAGCACGACCGCGACCGGCGAGCAGCCCCTCGGCCACGCGCAGGTCAAGTGGCGTGGTCACCTTGAGGTTCTCCGGTGGTGCCGGCACCACGGTCACGGTGCCGCCCGCTCGCTCGACCAGCCAGGCATCGTCGGTGGCCTGCGCGAGCACATCCGGGCCCACATCCAGCGCCCGTTCCAACGCTGCGCGATCAAATACCTGAGGAGTCTGCACCGCCCACAGTGACGCGCGGTCCAGTGTCTTGACCACAGTCCCGTCGGGTCGGGCAAGCTTGATGGTGTCGGTCACTGAGGATGCCGCAATCGCCGCATCGACTCCCTCCTCCGCCACGGCTGCCAGGACGGCCTCGATCAGCTGGGCACTTACCAGCGGCCGCGCGGCGTCGTGGATTAGCACGGGATCTCCGGGGCCCACGGCGGCAAGCGCCAGCGACACCGACTCCGAGCGTGTCCTTCCCCCGGGCACCGCCACCAGCTGGCAGTCGACCGGGCCGCAGTCCGGCAACACCTCCTGACCCGGCGGCAGCGCCACAGCGATCCGCTCGATCGCGGCAACGCCAGCCAGTACGTGAAGGCTCCACAACAACAGGGGCTTGCCGCCGACCTCCACGAACGCCTTGGGCTTGTCGGCGCCCAGCCGCTCGCCGGAGCCCGCCGCCACGATCAGCGCCACTGCCACGGTGAGCCCCCCCTATGCCAGCCCGCGAACCGCCAGCGGTGCCGCGCCGGCACCCACCCAGCAGCCCCAGCGGCGGCGCGCCCGCTAATCGACGGCGACAGTGACGTTGCGCGTGGACGAGTCGGCGAGCAGCTCGTCGAGGTAGATCTCGACCTCCTCCTCATCCTTGTCCAGCGCGTACATCAGCTCGGAGGCCAGGATCTTCTTGGCGCGGGTGAACATCTGCTTCTCCCCCGTCGAGAGGCCCTTTTCATTCTCACGCAGAGCCAGGTTGCGAACGACCTCGGCGAGCTCGTAGATGTTGCCCGTCTTGATCTTGTCGCGGTTGTGCTTGAAGCGCCGGTTCCAGTTCTTGGGCATCTCGGAGACTTCGCCCTGAAGCACGTCCAGCACCTTCTTGACCGTCTCCTCGTCGATCACCCTAG
>CAJCIJ010000108.1 GCA_903970315.1 Actinomycetota bacterium | reverse complement strand
CACCTTGTCGACGGGGGCCTGGGCCAACGCCACCCCACCGTCGGAGCCCCCGTGCACGGTCCGCACGAGCCCCTCGGGCAGACCGGCACGGCCGAGCACCGCCGCGATTGCCTCGCCGGCGAGGCAGGCGCGTAGGGCGGGCTTGAAGACCACGCCGTTGCCCGCCAGCAGCGCTCCCGCGATCTGGCCAAGAGGTTGCACGAAGGGCGCACTGCCGGCCCCGATCACGCCCACCACCCCGAAGGGCTCAAACGCGATCCGCGCGCGCTTGAGCGGAAACATTGTCCTCTGCACGCCGACTCGTCGGAGCGCGAGCGCGCGGCCACCCTCATCGGCGATCCACTCCAACGCATCGATGGCGGGCAGCAGCTCAAGCGCGAGCACCTCGCGCTGCGGGCGTCCCTGCTCGGCTGCGATCGTCGCGGCCAGCTCGTCGCGCTGATCGATGATGGCCTGAGCCACGCGGCGCATGTAGCGCGCGCGATCTGGCACGCGCAGAAGCGCCCACAGTGGCTGCACGGCGGCGACCGCATGGACCACGCCGGGGATAGCATCGGGCTCGGTCAACTCCACGCTGCCAAGCGGCTGGCCGGTGGCGGGATCGCGCGAGATCACGGTCGGCCCTGCGGGGCGATCGGCTCCGTCTGCGCGTCGACGCGGCGCGCGGCGCGCACCTCCTCCAGCCGCCTGGCCAGCTGGGCCTCGGCCTCGTCGGGCTCATAGAAGCGGGCGCCGGCGATGCGCTCGGGCATCAGCTCCTGCGGGCTTACGTGCCCGGGGTGGTCGTGCGGGTAGTCGTAGGCGGGAATGCCGCCGCCACGTCGGACTGCTTGGCCGGCTGCGCCGACCACTGCGCCCCCGCTGGTGCCCCTGCCGGGGCGGCCGGGCCGGGGCCCGGAGATGAGCCACGGCGGCACTCCGGCGGCGCCGTGCTCGCGCACGTGCCGCTGGGCGGCCGCCAGGGCCTTGCCGGCGGCGTTTGACTTGGGCGCAAGCGCCAAGTAGATCGCGGCCTGGGCCAGGGCATAGCGAGCCTCGGGCATGCCCACGTGCTCGACGGCTGCGGCGGCCGCGACGGCGACCGAAAGCGCGCCCGGGTCGGCGTTGCCGATGTCCTCGGACGCAAGGATCACCATGCGCCGGACCAGAAACCGCGGGTCCTCGCCTCCCTCGAGCATCACCGCCAGGTAGTACAGCGAGGCGTCGGGGTCGCTCCCGCGCGTTGCCTTGATCCAGGCGGACATGTAGTCGTAGTGTCGGTCCCCGGCTCGGTCATAGAGAACGGTCCGCTGCTGGAGCGCGTCGGCGCACAACGGCGCGGTCACGCGGTCCTCGCCGTTGCGTCGGGCTGTCGTGCAGGCGAGCGCCAGGGCGTTGAGCGCAATCCGCGCGTCGCCGTCGCAGTCGGCGGCGAGCAGTGCCAGGGCGTCGTCGTCGGCGGCCATTGCGCCCTGGTGGTCGAGTTGCAGCGCACGCTGTAATAGCACCTGCACCTGGTCGGCCTCCAGGGCGTCGAAGGCGTAGACGCGCAACCGTGACAGAAGCGCCCCGTTGACCTCGAAGGCGGGGTTCTCGGTGGTGGCCCCGATCAGTGTCAGCAGGCCTTCCTCGACGGCCGGCAGCAGTGCGTCCTGCTGGGAAGAGTTGAAGCGGTGGATCTCGTCGAGGAACAGGACTGTGCGCAGGGGGGCGCCGGCACCGTCGGCCGATTGGCGCCGCTGGCGCGCGCGCTGGCACACGGCCCGGATCTCGGCCAGCCCCACCTGCACGGCGCTGCGCTCCTCAAAGACCCAGCCGGGGCTTGCGGCAAACATGCGCGCCAGGGTGGTCTTGCCGCAGCCGGGCGGGCCGTAGAGGATCATCGAGTGGGGCTCGTGCCGCTCCAGGGCCGTCCGCAGCGCCGAGCCGTGGGCCAGGAGGTGCTCCTGGCCCACGAATCCCTCCAACCCCGTGGGCCGGACACGCACGGCCAGCGGCGCGTCGGCGTCCTGCGCGCGGTCGCCGGCTACCGCATCGACGCTTGCCACAGCCTCGGCCTCAAAAAGCGTGTCCACGTTGCCAGTATTCCGCGCCGTCCGGCTTGCGCCGGTGGTCGGGCCGGCGGCGACCGCAGTCGCTGGGCATCCCGAGGTCGCTCCGCTGAAAGCAGGTAACACCTGCGGCTGCGACGAACAGGTTCCGATCAGCCCTTACCGCTGAACGTAGGCGATTGCCAACCAAGAAGTGCAACACTGGGGCTTCGGCCCCGGTCACGAGCAGAAAGACCGCGATGGAAAGCGACGAGGATTGCGAAGGTGAGCTGGGCGCCCGCGGCACCCCTGGGCGCAGATGTGCTCGCGCCGTTGAGCGCAGATGTCGAGGCACGCTCGCCGCTGCAGCTGTTCTGGCGGCGCTTTCGCCGCGACCGCGTCGCCGTGGTCTCGTTGTTTGTGATCGTGGCGTTGATCGTGATCGCGATCGCCGCACCGTTGGTTGTGGACGTGCTGGGCCTTCCGGGCCCGGATGTTCAGAACCTCAACCTCACGAACTACTTTGGTGGTCCGCTGGGGCCGAGCTGGGCACACCCGTTCGGAGTCGATCCGCTGGGGGAGGACGTGATGTCGCGTGTCATCTATGGCGCGCGCGTATCGCTGGAGGTCGGGATCATCGGCACACTCGCCTCGACGGTCATCGGCGTGACGCTCGGCATGCTCGCGGGTTTCTATCGCGGCTGGGTGGACACGGTGCTGGCACGCACCATGGACGTCTTCCTGTCGATCCCGATCCTTTTGCTCGGACTTGGGATTGGCGCTGCGTGTGCTGTCCGGGGCTGCGCTGCCGGCCTGATCCAGCCGGGGCTCGGGGTGATCATCTTCCTGATCGCTATCGCCACCTGGCCCTTTCAGGCGAGGATCGTGCGTGGCCTGGTGCTCTCGCTGCGCGAGCAGGAGTTCATCGAGGCCTCGAGGGCTCTCGGGGCATCGGACCTACGCTTGATGTTTCGCGAGATCCTGCCCAACCTCGCGGCGCCGATCATCGTCTACGCCACGTTGCAGGTCCCGCTGAACATCCTCTTCGAGGCGGCCCTTTCCTACCTCGGCATCGGCATCCGTGCACCGACTGCCAGTTGGGGCCAGATGATTGCCAAAGCCACGCCGATCTTCAACACGGCTTGGTGGTACATGGTGTTTCCGGGCATAGCGCTGCTGGTCACCGTGCTGGCGTTCAACCTGCTGGGCGACGGGCTGCGCGACGCACTCAATCCACGCGGCGCCGGCTGACCGCTACCGATTGACGGCCGTGCGCAACACAATGACACTTGATCACCCATACCGATGCACTACATAGGAGGCACACCATGAGGTCGTTTAAGCCAGTTGGATTTGTCCTCGTCCTTGCGATGGTCTCCGTGGTGTTGGCCGCGTGCGGATCAAGTTCCTCAAACTCATCGTCGTCATCGAGCTCCTCGGCAGCCGGCGCCGGCTCGGTCAACACGAGCGGCTTCCAGAGTCCGCTGACCGAGCCCGAGACCGGCGGCAAGAAGGGCGGCACGCTCGTCGTCCTCAACGAACAGGACTTCGAACACCTCGATCCCGGTGACTCCTACTACGACATCGACTACGAGGTGATTTACGCAACCCAACGGCCGCTTTATTCGGTCAAGCCCGACAGCGCCTACGAAGCGGTCCCCGATCTCGCTGAAGGTCAGCCCGAAATCTCCTCTGACCAGAAGACGGTCACCGTCCACATCAAGCATGGCATCCGCTTCAGCCCTCCGGTCGATCGCGAAGTCACCTCCGAAGACGTCGCCTATGCAATGGAGCGCGGCGCCAACCCCAACATTGAAAATCCCTACTTCCACTCCTATTTCGAATCGATCGAAGGAGCGCCGAAGGCCGATGGCGGGCCGATCAAGGGCATCCAAACTCCCAACAAGTACACGATCGTATTCCACCTGACCGAACCGAAGGCCGCGATCGTGGTGGACGCGCTGAGGTTGCCGCTGACGGCGCCCGTGCCGAAGGAGTACGCCGAAAAGTTCGACAAGAACAAGCCCTCGAACTACGCCAACTACGAGGTTGCGACAGGACCGTACATGCTCAAGAACAACGCCGAAGGCAAGGTCCTTGGGATCGGATACGTCCCGGGCAAGTCCGCGACGCTGGTGCGCAATCCCAACTGGAATGCAGCCACCGACTACAGGCCGGCGTACCTGAACGAAATCCAGTACAAGATCGGCGGCACAGAGTCGGTGATCGGGCGTCAGGTGCTTGAAAGCGCCGACGACGTCCAGGACGAACCACCGGTCACCTCGGACATCCAGCTGGCGGCCGAAAGCCACAAGAGCCAGTTGGAGATATCACCGGGAGCCGGCGATCACTACATCGCCGTTGACAGCAAGGTTGGCCCGTTCTCCAACATCGACCTGCGCAAGGCGTTCTGGGCGGCGCTCGACCGCAAGGCGATGGACAAGACCCTTGGGGGAGAACTGGTCACCAACGTCATGACCCACTTCCTCTACCCCACGGTGCCGGGCTTTGAACAGGCCGGCGGACTGGCTGGGCCCAAGGGCCCGCAGTTCGACTTCGATGAACACCCCGAAGGCGATATGGCAGTGGCCGAGAAGTACATGAAGCTGGCGGGGTACCCCACGGGCAAGTACACCGGGACGAAGACCGTTCAGGTCGTTGGCTCCACCGGCAGCAGGGAAGCGGCCGCCGAGATCGCCAACCAGACGCTGAAGAACCTCGGCTTCCCAACCAAGCTGACGCTGGTCGAAGAGCCGACGATGTACTCCAAGTACTGCAACGTGCCCAAGGAAGAGATCGATGTCTGCCCCGTCGTCGGCTGGATCGCCGACTTCGCCGACGGGCAGGCGGTGCTCGACCCCACCTTCAATGGCAGGCTGATCCTCCCGACGAACAACGTCAACTGGAGCCAGACCGACGTTCCCAAGATCAACGCCGCGATGGACGCTGCCGAATCCATCGTCGGCACAGCGGCGCGCGCGAGCGCGTGGGCAAAGATCGACGACGAGCTGGTCGAAGACGCGGCGGCAATTCCTTACGATTGGGAAAAGCAGCCGGGACTCGAGGGCTCGCAGGTTGCGGGGGTTGGTGCCCTTTGGAACGCCGGCCTGTGGGACCTCAGCTTCACGTCCTTGAAGTAGCCGGCGGCGGGGCTCCAGCGCAGCCGCAATGACCAGTTACATCGTTCGCAGGATCCTCTGGGGTGTCGCGACCCTGGTGATTGTGTGCGCGCTGACGTTTCTGCTGTTTCGGGTGCTGCCAAGCGCCAACCCGGCGGTGCTGCGTGCGGGACGCAATCCCAACCCCAACGCGATCGCGAACATCGAAAAGGTCCTTGGGCTCAAGAGGCCTTTAACCGTGCAGTTCTGGGACTACATGAAGGACGTGGTGCTGCACTTCAACCTGGGCTACAGCTTCTACAGCGATGAGGCTGTGCGCACTTTGATCGCCGAACGTCTCCCCGCGACGCTCTCGCTGGCGGTGGGCGCGGCGGTGCTTTGGATTGTGGGCGGCCTGGGCGTTGGGATCATCTCCGGGCTGAGGCCCGGCTCGTGGCTGGATCGCTCTGCCATGGGCACGGCACTCGTGCTCGTGTCCGCGCCCGAATTCTGGCTTGGGCTGGTTGTGTTGCTGGTATTCGCCAAGGACATCGGGGTCGTCAGGATCTTCCCTGGCGCGGGCAGCTACGTCGGCCTGACCAGCGATCCGTGGAAGTGGT
>CAJCIJ010000107.1 GCA_903970315.1 Actinomycetota bacterium | reverse complement strand
CGGGTGCCCACCACGACCACCCGCTTGTCCGACAGCTCGGCGGCGCGTTCGGCGGCCATCATCACGTTGGCGCTGCACGGCAGCAGGACCACCTCCTCGGCGTCAACCTCGTGGATGCCCGCCAGCAGCTGGTAGGTCGACGGGTTCAGCGTGGGACCCCCGTCGATGGTGTGGACACCGAGCTCCTGATAGAGCGCGCGTATCCCGTCCCCATTAACGACTGCGACCGCGCGGCAGCGAACCGACGCACGCACGAACCGGCGGCCGGCGGCCGGGGTATCCGGCGCACCGTCGCCTTGGCGCTGGTCATCGTTGCGGTCGTCGCGTCTGAGGCGATCGGCGCGGTCGGCGACCTGGGCGTGCATGTCCGCGACGTCGAGGTGGAGCACCTCGCCGGCACCGTTGAAGACGGCTGTCGCCCGCTCGGGATCGTCGGTATGGACATGCACCCGGAGCGTCGTCGAGTCGCCCACCACCAGTACCGAGTCACCGAGCTGCTCGAGCGTCGCCAGGAACTGGCCGGGCGCCAACTCGCGGCCGATCACGGCAAAGTTGGTGCAGTACCGGAACGTGCTGGACTCATGCTCGGGGTGCGACACCCGCGCGGGAGCGTAGTGCTCGAGCTCCGGGGGGGCGTCGCCACGCAGCGCCGCCACGACGCCGGCGAAGATGAGCGTGAGTGCGTATGCGCCGGCGTCCACAACGCCGGCCTCGCGCAGCGTGGAGAGCATCTCCGGCCCGCGTTTGACGGACTCCTCACCCACTCCGATGGCTCGCTCCAGGGCCTCGGCGATGACCGCATCCTGCTCGCAGGCCTCGGTGGCTGGAGCCAGCCGCTTGCCGTCGACACTGTGGGCAACGTCGGCGACGATCTGGTGGGCCATCTCACGCGCCACCGTCAGGATGGTCCCCTCGGCCGGATCCCGGACCGACGCATACGCGCAGTTGGCGGCGTTCAGCAGTGCGGCGCCTATCAGCGCCGGGTCGATCAACTCGCCCGGCCGCGATACGAGCTCCTCGGTTGCCCCACGAATCAGCTGCGAGAGGATCACGCCGGAGTTGCCGCGGGCGCCCAGCAGGGCGGCGCGTGCGACCGACTGCACGATCTCCTCGCGCCCAATCTCGCCGGCGCCGTGAGAGCCGGCGGCGGCCTGCAAGCAGTCGAGCTCATCAAGAACTGCCCGCAGCGTCAGCGCCATGTTGTCGCCGGTGTCCCCGTCGGCCACGGGGAACACGTTGAGGTCATTGACCTCCTGGCGCCGCGATTCCAGGTGTGCCAGCGCCCCCGCTACGGCGGCGCGGAAGCGCCGGACGTTGTCGGCCTCAACACCCCACCCACCCGGTGCCCATGGCGCCGAGGGCATGCGCGACGGGCCGTCGAGGCTCGGCGGACCAGCCGGGGCAGCCGGACGTCCCGACGGTTGGTCGGTCGCGGTGCTCACTGTGCGTCGGTGGTGTTCGGTGCCGGCAGCCAAGCGCTCGTGTCGCCTAGGCCGCCTTGGTGACCTTGCCGGCCTTCAGGCACCGGGTGCAGACGTAGACGCGACGTGGCGTGGCGCCGACAAGCACCCGGACCTTTTGCAGGTTGGGATCAAAGCGCCGCTTGGTGGCGACCATCGAGTGGCTCCGGCTATGACCGAACGCCGGCCCCTTGCCGCAGCTATGGCAGATCTTGGCCATGTGACCCGGAGTTTACCCGCTCGTGCAGCGCGACCATTGCGAGCACCGCTTCGGCGGCCATACGCCCCTGGTCGCGCCTGTCGCCGCCGGCCCGTGCAAGCGCCTGCTCCATCGTCTGGCAAGTGAGCACGCCGAACGCGCACGGCAGGCCGGAGCGCAGCTGAACATCGGCGATCCCGCGGGCAACCTCGGCGCACACCAGGTCGTAGTGATCGGTCTCGCCGCGGATGACAGCACCCAGGCAGGCGATGCCCTCAAAGCGCCCGCTGTCCGCGAGCCAGCTGGCCGCCAGCGGCAGCTCGAAGGCGCCGGGGACGTCAAAGACGTCGACATCGGCATGTCCGGCCTCGGCGAACGCTGCCGTCGCGCCGGCCGTCAGGCGCTCCGCCAGGTCCCCGTAGAACCGGGCGACGACGATCGCAAAACGTGGGGTCACCGCGACTCGCCGTCACCGTCGGAGCCGAAGCCTTGCGCACCGGTGGGATCGGCCTGTCCCGGGATCGGTCGCTGGCGCTCGCGCTCGCGCTCGGAGTGCAGCAGCTCCTCGTCCAGGTTCAACCCCTGATGGTGCAGCGTGTGGCCCATACGCTCGGCCTTGGTCCGCAGGTATGCGGCGTTGTGCACGTTGGGCGCCGGCTCGATGGGGATCTGTGCGCTGACCGAAAGCCCGTAGCCCTCCAACCCCTTGATCTTCTTGGGGTTGTTGGTGAGGATTCGGATCGAGCTGAGACCCAGGTCGGCGAGGATTTGGGCGCCGATGCCGTAATCGCGCAGGTCCGCTGGTAGGCCCAGGCGCTCGTTTGCTTCCACGGTGTCCAGGCCGTCCTCCTGCAGTCGGTAGGCGCGCAGCTTGTTGAGCAACCCAATCCCCCTGCCCTCCTGGGACAGGTACAGCAACACGCCCCGGCCTTCGCGCTCAATCATCGCCAGTGCCGCCTCCAGCTGCTCGCCACAGTCGCACCGCAGCGAGTGAAAAACGTCGCCGGTGAGGCACTCGGAGTGCACACGGACGAGTACGTCGCTGACGCCGGCCACCTCGCCCTTGACGAGCGCGACGTGGTGCTTGTCGTCCACCAGCGAGCGGTAGCCGAGCACCTGAAAGTCGCCGTACGCCGTTGGCAGGTGCGCGGCGACCACCTTTTCGACGAGGCCGTCGTGACGGCGCCTGTAGGCGATGAGGTCGGCGATCGTGACCATCTTGAGGCCGTGGTGATGGCAGTAGCGCTCAAGTTCCGGGACTCGCGCCATCGACCCGTCGGGGTTCATGACCTCACAGATCACGCCCGCCGGCGTCAGGCCGGCAAGCCGCGCCAGGTCCACACTGGCCTCGGTGTGGCCGGTGCGCTCGAGCACCCCTCCGGCCTTGGCCTTCAGCGGGCTGACGTGTCCCGGCTGGACGAGGTCGTCGGGACGGGAGGCGGGATCCACGGCGACCTGCATGGTGTGGGCACGGTCGTGAGCGGACACGCCAGTCGTGACGCCGGTGCGCGCCTCCACGGTGACGGTGAACGGCGTCTGCAGGGCTGATTCATTCTTGGCGGTCATCAGCTCCAGGCCGAGTTCCTCGCAACGCTGCGGCGTGAGCGCCAGGCAGATCCAGCCCCGGCCCTCCTTGGTCATGAAGTTGATTGCCTCGGCGGTGACGAACTGCGCGGCCATCACGAGATCGCCCTCGTTCTCTCGCTTGGCGTCGTCACACACCACCACCATGCGCCCAGCGCGGATCTCGTCGAGAGCCTCCTCGATGGTGGCGAACGGGCCGGTGGTATGCGTTTGGGTCTCAGTCTGTGGCACCGGGGAAACCTTTGGGTTGGCGCGCTTCCAAGAGCCGCTCCAGCTGCTTGGCCATGATGTCCACCTCCAGGTTAACCCGGTCGCCCACGACCGCCGTCCCGAGCGTGGTCCTGGCCAGCGTCTCCGGTATCAGGGCGACCGAAAAGCCGGCGTCGGTCACGGCGCTCACGGTGAGGCTGATGCCGTCCACTGCCACGGACCCCTTCTCGACGACGTACCGCGCAAGCTCGAGACCCAGTGCGATGGTGACGAGCCGTCCTGGATGCTCGTCGGCGATCGCGGTGATCGCGCCGACGCCGTCGACGTGGCCCTGCACGATGTGACCGCCGAGGCGGTCACCGGCGCGCAGAGGTGCCTCGAGGTTGACCAGCGCGCCGGCTGCAAGCGACCCGAGCGTGGAACGGCTCAGCGTCTCGGCGACGGCCTGGACCTCAAAGACACCGTCGCCGACCGTCGTGGCCGTCAGGCACACGCCGTTGACCGCCACCGAGTCGCCCGGCGAGAGCTCGGCGGCCATGGCGCTGGCGATCTGGAACTCGGCGCCGGTGCCGCTGGCAGCGACGGCCCGCAGCAGGCCGCGATCGGCGATCAGGCCGGTGAACAACCGCCGCCGCCCTCCGCGCCCCGCTCACTGCCGGCTCCACGCGGCCGACGGCCGGCCCCGTGACCGGCCCGAGACTCGCTGCGCACCGCGCTCACCACTCGCGCAGGCGCGCCGAGATCAATAGATCGTCGCCGACCCGCTCCCAGTCAAAGGAGAGAGCGCGCTGGGCATCGGCGATCAGCTCGACCCCCTGACCCTCCAGCGGGTCCCGCGCTGTGCGCCCGCCGAGCAGGATGGGCGCGAGAAACAGCCGCACCTCGTCGATCTCGCCGGCGTCGAGGAAGGCACCGGCAAGGCGCGGACCGCCCTCGAGCAGGGCGGAGGTGATGCCCATGGCGCCGAGCTGGTCCACTGCCGAGCACACTCGCGCCGGCTCGTTCTCGCCGGTGGCCACCAGCACCTGGGCGCCGGCCGCCTGGAGCGCATCGGTGTCGGCCCGCGCCGCGGCGCGCGAGACGACGACGGTCAGCGGAACCTCGCCCGCCGATGCAACCAGCCGAGAGGTCGTCGAGAGCCGTGCGAGTGAGTCAAAGACCACCCGTCGCGGCTGCTGCTCGGAGGTGACGGGCGCCCCCTCCGGGCGAGCGGTCAACTCGGGGTCGTCGGCCATCGCGGTCCCCACGCCGACGATCACGGCGTCCAGGTCGGCACGCCAGCGGTGAGCGCGCATGCGGCTCTCCTCGCCGGAGATCCACTGCGAGTCGCCGGCCTGCGTGGCCACCTTGCCGTCGAGCGACATCGCCAGCTTCAGCAGCACCCACGGCCGGCCGGTGCGGGCATGCTTGCGGAACGGCTGGTTGAGCATGCGGGCCATACCCTCAAGGCCGTCATCGGCGATCACGATCTCCACGCCCTCGTCGCGCAGGATGCCCAAGCCCCGGCCCGACGCCTTCTCGGTGGGATCGTCGGACGCGATCACGACGCGGCCGATTCCGGCCTGCAGGATGGCGTCGGTGCACGGCGGCGTCTTGCCCTCGTGACAGCACGGCTCAAGCGAGACGTACAGGGTCGCCCCCGTCAGGTCGCCACCCGCACAGGCGGCGATCGCGTTGACCTCGGCGTGAGGGCCACCGAAACGCTCGTGCCAGCCCTCGCCGAGCACCTCGCCGTCGCGTGCGACGACTGCGCCCACAAGCGGATTTGACCGCACCCGCCCGCGCCCGCGCTCAGCCAGTTCGATCGCCCGTCGCAGGTGGACGCGGTCGGTGTCAGTCGCCGATGCCATGTGCTGGTGTCACAGTCAGAATAGCCCCGCGACGCAGCCATGGCCGGCCGGGCAGGCGCCCGGTGGCGACATCCGGGCGGCGCTCATGCCGGTGCTCCACAACCCCCACCGCGCAGCCGGTAGACGGTGATTTCGGGACCGGCCAGCCGGTAGGCGAGCGGATAGTCGTCGTAGGACCAGTCGAAGTTGAAGGCCACCGGGCGGCTGCCGAACGCATACGGCGAGAGGTGATAGACGACCCGTGCGCGGCGTGCGAGCGCCCTGTAGTACGCGATCGCACCGGGGGCCTGGCGCGGGTCTGAGAACGCCCGCCCGGCCTGCTGGGAGGCCGTCATGACCCAGCAGTAGCGCTGCTGGATGTAAAAGTCGATCAGCGACGGCGAGAGCGTGTACTCGTAGTCCTCGACGCGGCTGTAGCGGTGGGCCACCCGCCAGCCCGGGCCGATCCCTTCGCTGGAGCCGGCGCCGTTGGCCGCCGCGGGCACGATCCGTTTCAGAAGCCATTCGTACTCCTGCCAGCGGGGCTTCGTGGCGCGCGGGCGCTCGGCTGCGACGGTCGCAGGCGGACCCAGGCCGTCGGCCCGGTGCAGCCAAGCCTGCGGAACGACCGGCTCCACCACGATGCGGGCGCCCTTGGGTATGTGCGCCACCATCCAGGCGCGCGCCAGCGTGAGCGTGTCAGGGCGGGAAAGCACCTCGTCGGCGTGCACGGTGTGCACCGCGCCTTGCGCAAGCAGCGCCGCAGCGCCAAGCACTGCGGCGACAGCCGACACCACCCGCCGCCGCGCTGCCCCCTGCCGGGATTGCGATGCCCCAGTGCCCGGCAGCAGTCCCGCCAGCGCCGAGCACGACGCCAGCGCAAGGTATGCGGCCAGGATGCAGAGCGCGGGCACCAGTGGCATCAGCCACCGTCCGAACTGGCGTTCGGCGCTGCCCATGACGACGAGGTAGACCACGATCATCGGCGTCAGCAGAACTGCCACCCGCCGCTGCTTGGCCCAAGCGAGCAGGCCGCCGCCGAGCGCCGCCAGCGCAGGCACCCAGCCCAGGCCCCAGGTGACCGACCACAGGTAGTAGACGATCCCGTTGCCGTGCGGGGCACCGAGCTTGCCCCCGGCTTCTTCTGCCACGGCCGACTCGTGCGCCAGTTCGTGGGTGAACGCGTGGATGTCCAGCAACGCGTAGGGGTTGGCCACCAGAAATGCCACCAGCGCCACAGCGCCGGACATCGACAGGCCTACCAGCGCGCGCCGCCACCGCCCCGGCCCACAGTCGAACAGGGACACGGCCACCGCACCCATCAGCGCCACCACCACGATCCCGGCTGTGTACTTGGTCGCGGCGCCCAGCCCTATGCCAAGCCCGGCCAGCGCATAGTCGCGAAGGCGTCCGCTGCGCATCACCCCCGCAGACCCGATCAGCGCCACCGTCACCGGCACCAGCGCAGGCACGTCGTTGAGCGCCAGATGGGCGTAGAACGCGGGCAGGAAGGCGACCGCCTCAAGCGCCGCTGCCAGCAGCGCCACGCGGCGGTCAAACAGCCGGGCTGCGAGCACGTACAGCAGCCACACCGCGATCGTCCCCAGGATCGCCACCGCGACGCGCGCGATCAGGTACTCCTCACCGGGGTTCAGCGCGGCGGCGCGCACCACGCCTGCGTAGCCACCGAACCAGAGCTCGAACAGCCCGTGCAGCAGGTAGGTCAGAGCGGGTGGATTGGCGAAGTAGTGAGGATTCAGTTCCCACCCGCGCATCGCCACCGCGCGCGGGACGAAGTGCGCGGCTTCGTCGACGTCGTAGACGTACGGCAGCCCACCGGCGACGCCCCACAGACGCAGCCCCAGGGCAGCGACGAGCACGCCACACAGTGCCGTCCCCGCCCACGCTCGCGTCCGGATCAGCGACTGCTGGCCGGCGCGCGCGGGCAGCGTCTCAGCAGTTGGCATACGCCGCGTAGTAACGGCCCGAGTAGATACGCGTAAAGCCCGCGGCCGGGACCTGGTCGCGCGGGTCATCGCCGGGATCGACGATCGCCTCGAAGAACACGGCTGCGCCGAGCGGATAGACGGCCACGCTCCCGGCCGCCAAGCGCCGTTGCAGCGCCGGCCTACCCGCCAGCGCCTCGCTGCGGGCCTGGCTGCGCGCCACGATCGCGACCGCCCTGTCGCCGTCGAGAATCCAGCGAGCGTCGGGCATGAGCTTGTTGTCCGGCACCGACACCGCACCGCACCGTGCCAGTGCCCGCTTGACGACGGGATCTGCGAGCGCCCGTGCAAGGCCCTCGTGGAAGTCCTCGTGGTAGGCCATCGTGGTGGAGAGTTCCGAGAGCTGGAAGGTCTCGAGCACGTTGGCAACTCCGTAGACCGCCAGAGCCGCCGCGGCGGCCATCCACGCAACCCTCAGACGCGACCCGCGCCGCAGCATCGACCAGCCACCCAGAGCGACCGCTGCAAACACCAGAGCCACAGCGCTTGCCCCCAGCAGGTAGCGGTTTATCACCGAGGTGCCCGACGCACCCTCGGCCACGAACACGAGCAGCTGCAGGGCGAGCAAGGCCAGCGGCATCAGGGCCCGGCGGGGCGCAAGCCAGAGCGACACGACGATGCCGGCCAGCGCGCCGATGACCACGGGCAGCTTGTCGATCCTCACGGCAAACCCCCAGACCGAGCCGAGCACGCCGGAGAGCCCGTGCGCCCGTTCCAGTTCGCCCGCCAGTTCGGTGGTCTGATGCAGCGAGTGCAGCGGGTCGCCGGTTGCCAGCCAGTCAAACGCCGCCCACACCGCAGGCGCAAGCAGCGCCAGTGCCAGCCAGCGGAGACGCTCCGGGTCGGCCAGGGGCCGGGCACGCGTGGGCCACGCGCACCACAGCCAGTAGGCACCGGCGAGTACCCAGGCGTCCGGTCGCAACAGGCCCGCGGCCGCCAGCAACGACAGCACCGCCGTGCCGCGCCGTGGCCGGGCCGCCTCCAGCGCCGCGGCCCAGACGATCAGGGCCAGGTAGGAGATGTCCAGATACCCCTGCACCGTGAGGTTCTCATCGAAGAAGCGCGTGAGCATCAGCGCCGCAGCAAGCCAGCCGACGACGGGCCCGAAGCTCAACCGGCCCAACCGGTACATGCCGCCGACCAGCGCCACGTAGGAGCCGATCGAGCCGGCGATCATGAGCCGCGCGCCGTCCTGCCCGGCCAGTGCGCACAGCGCGCCGAAGGCGATCAGCAGAGGGTGCTCGGTGGGGGCGCGATACACCTCCAGGTGCGGCAGATGGCCGTGGAGCAGTTCACGACCCCAGACCAGGCCGTAGAAGGAGTCATAGGTCGGATAGGTGGGGAACGCGAAGAACCCCACTACACCGGCGAGGGCCAGCAGCAACAGCGCGCACACCGACGGTTTGATCCCCCCGGGGATCGCCAGGACCCGGCGACGCGTCGCCTCTGGGGCCACGGTCGCTCGCGAGCTTTCTGTGCCTCCACTCACCGCCGCACTTTGCATCAGATCACCTGCCAGGGCATCGCGATTGCTTCCTGACCGCCGCGCCCCGCCCGGATGGCGGCCTATCTTTGGGATACTCGGTGGTCGGATACTTGCTCGTCGGGCAGTCTATGGCAGCTCGCGCGCCATCCGCCGGCCCTGCAAGAGATGAAGCTCATCATCCAGATTCCCTGCTTCAACGAGGCTGACCAGCTTCCGCAGACGCTGGCCGAGCTCCCACGCGCAGTCGACGGATTCGATGCCGTCGAGCTGTTGATCGTCGACGACGGCTCCACCGACGAGACGATCGCGGTGGCAAAGGCATGCGGCGTGCACCACATCGTGCGTCTGACCAACAACAAGGGCCTGGCGAGTGCCTTCCAGGCCGGCATCGACGCCTGCCTGAAGCTCGGAGCCGACGTGATCGTCAACACCGACGCCGACAATCAGTACTGCGGCGCCGACGTGGTGCGCCTGGTCGGCCCGATCCTCGATGGGCGTGCGGACATGGTCGTGGGCGACCGCGACGTTGCGGGCATCGAACACTTCTCGCCGCTGAAACGCTCGCTGCAGCAGCTGGGCTCCTGGGTGGTGCGCCAGGCTTCGGCCACCTCGGTGCCGGACACCACATCGGGCTTTCGCGCCTACAACCGCGAGGCCGCGATCCAGATGGTCGTCGTCTCGCGCTTCACGTACACGCTGGAGACAATCATCCAGGCGGGCAAGATGCTGGTTGCCACCGACCACGTTGCGGTCCGGACCAACGCGCCCACGCGACCGTCGCGCCTGTTTCCCTCCATGTGGGCCTACGTGCGGCGCAACGCGATCGCGATCTTCCGCATCTATGCGCAGTACGAGCCCCTGCGCGTCTTCTGGAGCCTGGCGGCGTTGATGTTGCTGGTCGCCCTGGGGGTCTGGGTCCGCTTCGTGGTGGCGTTCGCAGAAGGCTCTGGCAACGGGCACGTCCAATCGCTGATCCTCGGCGCAGTGCTGTTCATGGCCGCTGTGGTGCTCTGGGCGTTGGGCGTGATCGGCGATCTACTGGCAGCACAGCGCGTGATGACCCAGCGAACGCTCGAGCGCGTGCGGCGCATCGAGCTGGAGCTGGGTATCAAGCCCTCTCACTACGAGCGCGGACCGGGTCAGCCGCAGTCAGACCCGACACAGCCTCCAGAGGCCGCGCAGCAGCCAGGACCGGTGGCCGGCGCGACTGAGCCGGCGGCCGCGTTGACGGCACCCGAGCAGGCGGCGGAGAGAGCTTGACCGCGTCGGTGACGGTCTCCGACGACGGGGTCGTGACGGGCAACACCTACGACAAGTACGGCTCGTCAAACCCGCTGGTGCGCCGCATG
>CAJCIJ010000106.1 GCA_903970315.1 Actinomycetota bacterium | reverse complement strand
CGGCCGGCGCCGCGCTCGCGGCGCTGGGCCTGGCAGGTATCACCTACGCGCTCATCGAGGCCCCCACCAAGGGCGCGTCCCCAATCATCTTCGCGACTGCCATCGGTGGCGTGGTGGCGTTTGTGGCGTTTCTGTTGCGAGAGCGCCGCGCCAGGTCCCCGATGATGCCGCTCGGCCTGTTCGCCTCGCGGCAGTTCAGCGCCGCCAACGCGGTCACGTTCGTCGTCTATGCGGCACTGGGCGGCGTGCTCTTCATGTTCGTGGCCTTTCTGCAGATCGCGATGGGCTATACCCCCGTGGAGTCGGGCGCGGCATCGCTGCCAATCACGGCGCTGATGCTCGCCCTCTCGGCGCGCTCGGGCGCGCTGGCTCAGCGGATCGGACCGAGGATCCCGCTCACGGTGGGGCCGCTGGTGATCGCCGCCGGCATGTTGCTGATGATCCGGATCGGTCACGGCGACAGCTACGTGACCAGTGTTCTGCCCGCCGTGATCGTCTTCGGGCTGGGCCTGACGCTGGTGGTGGCGCCTGTCACCGCCACCGTGCTGGCCGCCGCCGACGAGCGTCATTCGGGCATCGCGTCGGGCATCAACAACGCCGTCGCGCGTGTCGCGGGGCTCTTGGCGGTTGCGATCCTGCCTGTCGTGGCCGGCCTGGAGGGGCACCGCTTCTACAACGCCCACGACATGAGCCACGGCTTCCACGTCGCGATGGCCGCCACCGCGGGACTGAGCGTGGTCGGCGGGTTGGTGGCGTGGGCGACGATCTCATCCGACGTGCTGGGACCCGGGGAGCCGGCACCGGCGGCCGCCCCTGGCGTGGAGGTCCCCGTGATCGCCCCGGCCGGCGGCCGGCCGGTCTAGGACGGTGCCTGCGCGGCCGTCGCCAGCAGCCGCGCCCGGCGGCTTGCCGCACGGACGGCGGCTGTGAGCGTGTCGACGTCGTATGCGCCGTTGTGGCGTCGCCCATTGATGAAGAACGCCGGTGTGCCAGCGACCCCGCTGGCGTCGGCGCTGGCGACGTCTTGGGCCACGCGCGACGCGTAATCGTGGTGGCTGACCCCAGCCCAGAAGCGATCGACGTCAAGCCCCAGTGCGGCCGCATGGGCGCGGAGATCGGGCGGGTCAAGCGCTTCCTGATTGGCCAGCAGCGTGTCGTAGAACTCCCAGAACGCCCCCTGGTCGGCCGCCGCCTCGGCCGCCTCGGCTGCCAGCTGCGCACGGATGTGAACATCGTTGAGCGGCAGGTGGCGCCAGACGTAGCGCAGATCGTGCCCGAAGGAGTTCAGGAGCTCGCGTATGACCGACTCGGCCTGCCCGCAGTAGGGACATTCGAAGTCCCCGTACTCCACCAGCGTGACCGCTGCCTCCTGTGGCCCGCGTATGTGGTCGCGTGCCGGATCGACGTCGTCGGAGAGGTCCAGCAACTCGCTGGAGGTGCCTGCCACCTGGCGCGCGACCACGCTCGTGGGCAGCCGGCGTGAGACCGCCATCACCGCGGCGCCCAGGAGCGGTGCCAGGACTGCGGAGGCGAGCACGCCGAGCTTTGCCTCGCTCAGGTGCAGCCCGTTGAACGCCAGGCTTGAGATCAGCAGCGAGACCGTGAAGCCGATGCCCGCGACCGTCGCGCCGATGGCAAGAAAGGGCCACCCCACGCTGGGGCGCGGGCCGCGAAGGCGCTGGCGGGTGGCCACCCAGGAGGCGCCCAGCACGCCCACGGGCTTGCCAACGACGTAGCCGATCAGTATCCCCAGTGTGATCGGCGAGGTGATCGCGTCTTCCAGCAGGCCCCCTGTTACGTGGATGCCCGCGTTTGCGAGCCCGAACAGCGGCACCACGACGTAGCTGGTCCACGGGTGCAGCGAGTACTGCAGGCGATCGTTGGGTGAGATCGCCGCCTGCAGACTGCGCCCGGCCGAGCGCGCGAGCTCCGGTGTGGGCTGCTCGCGAAACGACCGCGTCAGCGCCGTCGCTCGCTCGAGGTCCTCGCGCTCCGGCGGGTAGGCGCTGGTGGCCAGCCCGACCGCAAGCCCAGCCACCACGGGGTCCACGCCGGACTCAAAAAGCGCCACCCATAGGGCCACAGCGGTGAGGATCGACAGCTGCGTGCGCCAGAAGTCGCCGATGTAGCGAAGCGCGATCAGCAGCGCGATCAGCCCCGCGGCTGCCCCCAGCGCGCCGAAGGAGATGTGCCGTGAGTAGGCGATCGCGATCACCACCAGTGCAGCGAGGTCATCGACGACGGCGAGCGTGAGCAGGAACACCCGCAGCCGTCCCGCTCCGACCGGCGCCAGCAGCGCCAGTGCGCCCAGGGCAAACGCGGTATCGGTTGACATCGCCGCTCCCCAGCCGTGAGCGCCCGCCCGCCCTGCGTTGAAGGCCAGATAGACGGCGACCGGCACCGCCATCCCGCCGAGCGCTGCAAGCACGGGCACCGCAAGCCTCCTGCGCTCGCGCATCTCGCCCATGTCAAGCTCGCGCTTGGCCTCCAACCCGGCGACCAGGAAGAAAAGGGTCATCAGGCCCTCGTTGACCCAGTGACGCAGGTCGATCGAGATGCCGGCGCCGCCGAGGTGGATCGACAGGCGCGTGGTCCACACCGATTCGTAGGAGTGCGGCCACGGCGAGTTGGCCCACGCCAGAGCCACGATCGCCGCCGCCAGCAGCGCCGCTGCACCCCCTGTCTCGGTGGTCATGAACTCCCGCACCGGCGCGGCCAAGTTTCGCGCCCAGGCTGTGCGCCCCATGTACGGCGTGTCGCGCCTCTTGGCCATGGTCGCGCGATTATCGCGGGCGGCGACCTTGTTACCGTTGATCGATGGCCGCCGAGAGCACCAAGACGGTCAAACGGCTGTCAGAGCTGGCCGATTCGCTGCGTGTGAAGCCCGGGGCCACCGTCAGCCTCGACAAGGATTTCGACCCCGCCTTTACCCCTGCCTCCTTGACGCGCAAGCAGGGCGATGAGCTGCTGGGCCAAAGCATCGAGCAACTCGCCGCCTACCAGGATCGCCTGGCTGCGCAGGAGACCTATGGTGTGCTGCTCGTGCTCCAGGCGATCGACGCCGGTGGCAAGGACGGCACCATCAAGCACGTGATGAGCGGGGTAAACCCGCAGGGCGTGCAGGTCCACAGCTTCAAGGTCCCGTCGGCCGAGGAGCTGCGCCACGATTTTCTGTGGCGCTACTCCCAGCATCTGCCTGCGCGTGGCCAGATCGGGATCTTCAACCGCTCCCACTACGAGGAGGTGCTGGTGGTCCGAGTGCACCGTGCGCTGTTGGACCGCCAGAAGCTGCCCGCGGGCGCACGCGGATCGAGCCTGTTCAAGCGTCGCTACCGCGAGATCAACAACTGGGAGCGCTACCTGGTGGCCAACGGAATCAAGGTGGTCAAGGTGTTCCTCAATCTCTCTCGCGAGGAGCAGCGCAAGCGCTTTCTGGCGCGCATCGACCTGGCCGAAAAGAATTGGAAGTTCTCGGCGGCCGATGTCGCCGAGCGGGCCCACTGGGACGACTACCAGAAGGCGTTCTCGGAGATGCTCTCCAACACGTCAACCAAGTGGGCGCCGTGGCACGTGGTGCCTGCCGACCACAAGTGGTTCACCCACCTGGCGGTCGGCGCCACGTTGTTGGCAGCGCTGGCCGAGATCGACCCTCAGTACCCCAAGCTGGACTCCGAGGCTCGCGGCGGGCTCGACGAAGCCAAGAAGCTGCTGGAGGCCGAAGCGCCCAAGGGCGGGGCCAAAGACCCGGCCGCCATGCGCGCAGCGTCCGCTACTTGAGCGCAATCTCCGAGGCAAGGAACACCGGCGCAGGTGCGCTGACGGTAGGTCGCTTGGCGACTGGATCGGGCGTGGCCCCCCCGATGCGTACCGGGCCGACGGCCAGCAGTACGACCCCGGCGCACGCCGCGGCGATGATCATGAACGTCCAGCCGCCCGCGAACGCGCCCACTGCGCCGGCCGCCGACGGTGTCCCGACGATCGCCACCAGCGCTGCCACGCCGAGTGCGGAGCCCAGCTGGCGCGACATGCCCAGCACGGCCGTCCCGGTGGCAAAGCGCTCCGCCGGCAGCGGCCCGGTGGCGGCCGCCGAAAGCGTTGGCAGCACCAGCCCCACGCCAGCGCCGCCGACCAGCTGCGACGGCAGCATGGTGCCTGCGTAGTTGGGTGCAAGCGCCATGTGGGTGCGAAACCAGGCGCAGCCGGCGGCGAACAGGACGGCGCCCACCGCGCCCACGTACCGCTGTCCGTAGCGCTGCCCCAAGACGCCGCCGGGAAATGCGAAGAGTGCGGCCGTCGCGGGCCCCGGCGCCAGCTGCAGCCCGGCGCGTAGCACGGAGTCGTGCCAGACGGATGTCTGGAACAGAACGCTTCCAAGCAGCAGCGCGGCGAACGCGCAGAAGAACAGAAGGGCGCCAAGGTTTGCCAAGGCGATCGCACGCGTGCGCACGATGATCGGCTCCACGAGTGGTGCGGGATGGGTTGCGCAGCGCGCCGCCACCAGGACCGCC